>JBBQPX010000049.1:0-11739 GCA_038216775.1 Chitinophagales bacterium | reverse complement strand
ATTGTTAACCGGGCTTTAGCCCAACTCTACTTTTCGGGCTAAAGCCCGCCGAACACATTTTATACACCGCCCTAAAGGGCGGCGCAATTCATAAGGCAACGTTTACGTAGGTCCAGCACTGTTGCAATTATCAAAGCTTTTCTTGCAATTACAAGGTTGCAGATTTTAGTGATTTTTTACTCAACAAAAATAAAAAATCCTCAAAAAATAAAGCAAAATTCGGGAGTGCAAAAGGCATGTTTACAATGAAAATGAATTTTGACGACTTGATAGAAGATTTTAAAGACTATCAGTAGAAGCCCCGGACTTTTGAAGTTTTAATCAATTGCCCTGCCCTTCAGGGCAGGGAGCAAATTGCTCGTTAAACTGGGCTTTAGCCCAACTCCTTGTTTGGGCTAAAGCCCGCCGAACACATTTTATACACCGCCCTAAAGGGCGGCGCAATTCATAAGGCAACGTTTATATTTATTCAGCACTCTTCTACTAGTCAAGACCTTTCTAAGTAATAAAATCCTCACAAACACTGCAATATTGCTATTTTTAGTACTTTGCACTGCATTTAAAAATAGCAACGTACACTCATGAAAAATTTACGCTTCCTTCTTCTCCTGGCAATTATATCCTTTAACTGTCAAAAAGAAATATCAGCACCAAATATTGTTGCTTCCTTACCAACCATAACCACCACGGCGGCAACATCAGTAACAAACACTACTGCAGCAAGCGGCGGCAATATTACAGACGATGGCGGTGCTACTGTAACAGTACGAGGCATTTGCTGGAGTACAACACCCAGCCCTACCACTGCTATAGCTACAAAAACAACAGACGGCAGCGGCGCAGGCACTTTTACAAGCAACATAACAGGCTTAACCGCCATGACTTTATATTATGCAAGAGCTTATGCCACCAACAGCGTTGGTACAGCTTACGGTAACGAAATAAGTTTCACCAGCACAAATACATCAACTGCACTTGCAACGATAACCACTGCATCAACAACTGCCATAACTATGACAACCGCCACCAGCGGCGGTAACATAACCACAGACGGTGGCGCAGCCGTAACAGCCCGTGGCGTTTGCTGGAGCTTAACTGCAAACCCAACTATTGCCTTAACAACCAAAACAACCGATGGCACAGGTACCGGAATATTTACCAGTGCCATAACAGGTTTAACCATGTCATCCACATACCATGTACGTGCTTATGCAACAAATAGTGTGGGTACGGCTTACGGTGGCGATTCAACTTTTACCACAGCAGCTACCACAACAATACCTGCAATAACAACAACAGCCATATCAGCCATAACAACCACCACATCTGCCAGCGGCGGAACAATAACTACCGATGGCGGCGCACCCGTAACTGCCCGTGGTGTTTGCTGGAGCACCACTGCAAACCCAACCATTGCCTTATCAACCAAAACAACCGATGGTACGGGCATTGGCACGTTTACAAGTGCTATTACCGGCTTAACTGCCTCAACTTTATACCATGTACGTGCTTATGCAACAAACAGTGTGGGTACAGCTTATGGGAGTGATGTAAGTTTTACAACATTAGGTTCATCAACACCGGATGTGTATGTGGCTGGGTATGAAAATAATGGAATAAAGGATGTAGCAAAAATTTGGAAGAATGGTGTTGTAACTTCTTTAACGAATGGTACTAATGATGCATATGCTAGTTCAGTTTTTGTTAGCGGTACGGACGTATATGTTGCAGGAGGTGAAAATAATGGAACAAATGGTGTTGGAAAATTCTGGAAAAATGGTGTTGCGACTTCTTTAACTAACGGTTCTAATAATGCAGGATGTAATTCGGTTTTTGTATCCGGAACAGACGTTTACATAGTAGGTAGTGAAAATAATGGTACGCACGATGTAGCAAAAATCTGGAAAAATGGTGTTGCTACATCATTATCAAATGGAACTGATGATGTGCAAGCAGTTTCAGTTTTTGTTTCAGGTACAGATGTGTATGTTGCTGGCTTCGAGAATAATGGAACTAATAGCACTGCAAAAATCTGGAAAAATGGTGTGGTTACATCTTTAACAAATCCAGGTAGTCAGGCGGAAGCCTATTCTGTTTTCGGTTCTGGTTCAGATGTTTTTGTTTCCGGATTCGAAGATAATGGAACGAATGGCATTGCAAAAATCTGGAAAAACGGCGTAGGCACTTCTTTAACAACTGGAACTAATAATGAATATGCATATGCTGTTTTTGTTTCAGGTTCTGATGTATATGCAGTGGGTTCTGAATATGTCGGGCCAACCTCTTCTATAGCAAAAATCTGGAAAAACGGCATAGCCACCTCTTTAACAAACGGTGTGAATTATGCAGAAGCCTATTCTGTTTTTGGTTTTGGTGCAGATATTTATGTTGCTGGTATCGAGATTAGCGGCGGTGCGAACGGTGTAGCAAAAATCTGGAAAAATGGCGTTGCAACTAATTTAACAACCGGTACAAATGATGCAGAGGTTTATTCTGTCTACGTAAAATAATCTCCCCTCATAATCTCTTTCAAAAAAGGTTCGTTTCATCCACGAACCTTTTTTTATTACAATTACTTAACTTTATCTGAATAAATTTTTCAATTGAATTTACCTCCATCATTAATACAATCACTTCAAAACGTAAACGGCTTTAATGAAGAAGCTTTTAAAGCAGTGCATCAATCGGGTGGACAGGTAGTTTCAATAAGAGTGAATCCCTCCAAATTATCAGGGTCTAAAATCCCCCCTTCGGTAGGTGGGGGGGCAATTCCCTGGAGTTCAAACGGCTACTACCTTCCCGTGCGCCCTTCGTTTACGCTAGATCCTCTTTTTCATGCAGGTGCCTATTACGTGCAGGAAGCAAGCTCTATGTTTTTGGAAGAAGTGTTAAAGCAAACTGTGGATCTTTCTCAACCGTTAAAAGTTTTAGATCTCTGCGCAGCACCGGGTGGAAAATCTACGCTTATTCAATCTGTAATTTCAAAGGATAGTTTGTTGGTTAGTAATGAAGTAATAAAAACACGGGTAAATATTCTGGCAGAAAATATTACCAAATGGGGTGCGGCAAATGTTATTGTTACCAATAACGACCCAAAGGATTTTCAGCGGCTTAAAAATTATTTTGATGTAATTGTTGTGGATGCACCATGTAGCGGTAGCGGTCTTTTTAGAAAAGACCCCAACGCAATTAATGAGTGGAGCGAAAACAATGTAGCACTGTGTGCCCAACGGCAACAAAGAATTTTGGCAGATATTATGCCTGCTTTAAAAAACGGCGGCACTTTAATTTATTCCACCTGTTCTTACTCGCAACAAGAAGATGAAGAAATTTTAGATTGGATGGTGGAAGAGTTTAACGTTGAAAGTTTAAAGTTTAAAGTTGAGGAAGCAACAGGAATAATAGAAACAGTAAGTGAGCAACAAAAAGCATTTGGTTATAGATTTTATCCTGATAAGGTAAAGGGCGAAGGATTTTTTATTGCGGCTTTTAAGAAAGAGGTTTTGGAAGATGATAGTTTTAATGAAGTTAAAAATCCCTTCAGACCGAGTCATCCGGGCGGACAAAAATCCCGTCCAACTTTGTCATCCGGACAGGCAAAAATCAAAAAAGAGAAGGTTTCATTGACTGATTTTGAAGTATGTAAATCTTATATAGCTGATGCAGATAATTTTTTCTTTATTAAACAGCACGAAGATGTAATTGCTATGCCGGTTAATTTGGAAAATGATTTGCCGATAATTCAATCTGCATTGTATATAAAAAAAGCAGGCGTAAAACTTGGCACAATTATTCGTAACGAGTTAATACCTGCACACGATTTGGCAGTAAGTAATATTATTAATAAAGCTGTGCCTGCATTAGAAGTTGATAAAGAAACAGCGCTTCAATATCTGCGCAAAGCAGAAATAAAAATTGAAACAGATTTAAAAGGCTGGGTTCTGCTTACGCACGAAGCGTTACCCATTGGTTGGATTAAAGTTATTGGTAATCGAATAAATAATTATTACCCCAAAGAGTGGCGCATTCTTAACAAGTAAGGTCGGTATCAACCAACAAATTTTCGTTTCTTTGCAATGAAATTCTATAAGATGAAAAAAATATTATTGTTTCTGTTTATTGTTCCCTTATTTGTAACAGCCCAGGATAAAACGCCTGTGGCAGAAGGTATAACGCCGAACCTTTTTGTAAATCATACGGTAGCATCTAAAGAAAACTTTTATAGTATTGGTCGTATTTATAATGTTAGTCCAAAGGATATTGCTCCATTAAATAACCTTCAATTAGAAAGCGGGTTAAGTCTTGGGCAGAAATTAAAAGTTCCATTAAATACCACAAACTTTTTCCAAACTGGCACTGCGGATGCAGACGAAACATTTGTGCCTGTTTATTATGCTGTAAAAGATAAGGAAGGATTATATCGTGTTGCAGTTAACCATGGTATAACAACTGAAACATTAAAACAATGGAATAACATAAATGCAGATGCAGTAAAGAAAGGGACTTTTGTAATTGTTGGATACCTTAAAGTGAAAAAGGAATTATCATCGCTGGCAAAAAATGGTATTGGTACATCTATTGATGGAAAGACAGTTGCCGTAACCAAGGTTGAGGATAAAAAAGCCCCCGAGCCTAAAGTAGTAAAAGAAGATGTAGCGAAAAAAGAGCCTGCTAAGGCTGTAATTGTAGAGCCTGTAAAAGTTAAAGACGTAAAAGAAGATGAGCCTGAAATGACAAGGGCAGAAAAAAAAGAAGCAAAAAAGAAGGCTAAAGAAGAAAAAAATACTGCAGGTGGCTCATTTAAAGATCTGTATGAAGAGCAGTACAGTAAAAGCGATCTGGTTGAAACACAAGGCGCAAGCGGTGTTTTTAAAAGTACAAGCGGCTGGGTTGATAAAAAATATTATTGCCTGCATAACACTGCACCAGCCGGTACAATAGTTAAAGTGACAAACCCTGTAAACAAGAAATTTATTTTTGCTAAAGTGCTGGATTTAATGCCCGATATAAAACAGAATGAAGGATTACAGGTAATTATAAGCAACGCTGCCGCTGATGAACTTGGTATTACTGAAAATACTTTTACATGTGAGATTAGTTATTCAAATTAAATTAAACATACAGTTAAAGTAAAAAGCGATTGTGACTCACAAACGCTTTTTTATACGCTTATATTTTAAAAATAAATTACTGTGCTATCAAATAATCAACCACCATTCGTAAGCCTTTAGCCACATCGGTATAGGCTTCATCTTTATCTGCAAAGCTATTTATCGGTTTAGCGCCCGTTGGTAATGCCTGTAGTTTTGCATAAGGCATGCCTGTCCAATCGCAGGTGCGTAATATTATAGGTATAACGCGGGCTTCGCCTTTTTCATGGCGTTCCATAGCTACTTTTAATTCCTTATCCCAAATGTATTGTGAGTTATTAAAATCTACACTCACCAGCAGCAAAATAATATTTGCTGCAGCAAGTTCTTTTTTAATGGTATCATCCCATTCCATGCCGGCCATCAGTTGCCTGTCCTGCCACACACTTACCTTATCGCTTCTTTTAAGCATGATGAGGTTTTTATCCAATTGAGTTTTCATTGCTTCATCTTCATGAGAATAGGAAAGAAAAATACTTAATTTTTTTGCCATGTTATTCTTTTTTTTGCAGTTGAAGTTTATTGGCTCTTATTTGTATTTGTTTAGGAGAACGTGTGCCAAGCCATATTTCAACAACGTTTTTAATGTTTTCATTTTTTTCGTAGCTAATCTTTATATTTTCAACGGGTATGTTGAATAATTTAGAGATATAACTGGTTAGCTTTTTTTCTTCGTCGGTATTGGTATAATTGTAAAATTTTATAGTTGGGGAAAAATACTGGTCAACATATTCAGCCGGCGAAACCAGGTATTCACTTTTACTTTTCATTAAGCCTAAAAGCCGGTTTACTTCGTCAGTGTTTTCTTTATTGTTATACTGTACAAACAATTTGGTACTCTGTTTTAAAATAGCAGTTTTTACATTGTACAAATTTGTTTTTATACGTTGCATGGAGTTGCTGGCATCTTTTAACTTGGCCTGTTCCTGCACAGTTATTTGTAGTGGCACGTTTGGTTGATTATCGTTGCTCACTATTTTGGTAATGGTTTGCTGTGTTTGCGTAATCACCGAGTCGCAGGTTTTTACAATCTCGGCTTTGGCATCGTTACAGTTTTCTGTAAGCGAATCTATTATGCGGCTTTTAAGTTCTAAATTAAGTTGTGATGATTGTATTACCTGTACCTGTTGGCTGATCATCTTATTTTTTTCTGAAACCGTGTATGCAAGCCAAATTAAACCGGCAGCCATAAGGCAAAGGGCAAGCATCCAAAAAGCTGTCCAGGATTTAGCCTTTTTACCATTGCCAATAAGCTTATCAATCATATCGTAATTGGAATAATCGTTTTCCATAACTCTATTTTTTGATGTTTAATTTGTTTGGGAATAGTACATTTTTTAAAGCAATAAGGCCAATGCAGGTAAACATAAGCAGGCTAAGCAGCGTAAATAATATTCTTTGTAATGGCTCCAACCCGCCGGTAATATTATAAACGATAACCGAAGCAACTATACCAACTGCAAAAACTAACGCTGCAATGATATAGTAAAATGTATGCGACGATTTCTGAACTGTCATGGTAAGCACTTCAGGAAAAATTACTGCTTTTACACGCTGGGCAATTTCTTTAAATACAGTGTCATCGTTACTTCCTGAGCTGATGTGGTTTTCTACTGGTGTTAAATCTGTAGGTAACATTTGCTTTTTGAACTGTGTGATTTCTTTAAATGCTTCCCAATCAAAATCACGAAGTAGTACAGGAATAATTACTTTATTTTCGCCTGCTGCGTTCTCAAGTTGCTGCAAACAATCTCGATCATTAATAAAATCAATACTTAAAAGGGGGATGGTAATATCGGAGGTTTTAAGCAGTTCGCCTATTTTGGTTTGGTCGCCGGTAAGTTTAAAAATTTCTTTTTTATCTATAATGCCAAGCAGTCCAATACTCGAATAAGCTGCAAAGTGTTTATGAATTTTGTCATAAAGTTCCAGGTCTTCGTTTTGGTTGGAATATGAGAAAAATATTGTCTTTGGAGCGCCCATAATTTTACATATTATCTAAATGTAAAATTAATTTGGCAGTATTGCAAATTATGGGAAGCGATATCCTCTTAAAAAATCATCAATTTTCATTTTCTTTTTTCCCTCCAGCTGCAGTTCAACAATGGAAATATAGCCATCGATACAAGCAAAATCTAAAAATAATTTTCCATCAGTAATAAAACTCCCTGCAGCATTTGATGGCGCTTGCTGTTTTTTTTCAGCTTTATAAATCTTCAATTTTTTATCATGCAAAAAAGTAAAAGCGGTAGGGTAGGGTGCTAAGCCACGTATTAAATTGTAAACTTCGTCAACTGTTTTGGTCCAGTCTATTTTACAGGTTTCAGTAAAAATTTTAGGTGCATGATGAAGGATTTCAGATTTTAGATTTTTGATTTCAGATTGGGCAGTTTCCTGTAAAGTGCCATCAGCCAGTTCCTGAACCGTTTTCACTAAAAGCTTTGCTCCAATTTCTTTCATTTTATCATGCACATCACCTGCGTTATCAGTTTCAGCAATAGCAAAGCTTTCTTGCAATAAAATATCACCGGTATCAATTTCATGCTTCAATTTAAAAGTAGTTACACCGGTTTCTTTTTCGCCATTGATAACAGCCCAGTTAATTGGTGCAGCACCCCGGTATTGCGGCAACAGGCTGCCATGCAGGTTTACAGAGCCCATGGGGGGCATATTCCAAACGGCTTCGGGCAACATGCGGAATGCTACAACTATTTGCAGGTCGGCTTGCAGTGATCTGAGTTGTTCTAAAAATTCAGGGTTCTTTAATTTTTCGGGTTGAAGTACGTGGAGATTATTTTCAACCGCATATTTTTTAACGGCGCTTTGTTGTAATTCCATTCCACGGCCGCCCGGTTTATCAGGGGCAGTAATTACGCCTACAATGTTGCAACCAGCTTTTACCAACGCATCAAGCGACGCTACAGCAAATTCGGGTGTGCCCATAAAAATTATCCGCAGGGAAGTAAGAGAGCGATTAAATGTATCTGGCGCAGATTCTTTTTGTTTTATTTCTTGTTCTATCATTCCTGCGAAGGTAGAAAATCAAAAGCATTACTGTTTGCCATAAATTGTATAAATACCACTACCTGGAGATTGGGCATCTAATAAATGTAATAGTCTTGCGCCTTTAATGCAGGAGAAAAAGGCATGGTATATTCTGGGCTTTCCTTCAATGTCTGAAAATTTAACCTGCCAGTTATTAAGGACAGTAAGTTTTCCGGCTGATTTTACCTGAGCAACCCTTGCATTACCAACCATTCCATTTACTGCAAGAAGTTTCCAGTTGTAGCTATTGCCTGCGCCAAACTGAAATGTTTCGTTTGATTGGTTAATATTCATGCCGGCATAATTTCCTGTATAAACATTGTACAGCTGTTGCACCCCGGTAAAATCGCTCGACCAGTTTCCGGAAAAATCAGCAGCAGCAATAGCGAATTTATTATAGTTTGTCATTTGAACTAATGGCTTTAAAAGGTCAGTTTCGCTATCCCATTTTATTATTTCCGGATCAAATCTAAACTGTTGTACAAAGCTGTTTTTATCGGGGGCTATAAACTCCAGCCACCCGGAGCTGCCTTGCCTGAATAAAACAATGAATACCTGATTTCCTTTGGCATTATCAGTAGCATAGCCCATGCCTAGGTATGGCTTGTCATAAGTATTGATATATGCTGTTCTGAAATTTTTCAGGTTACTATATCTGGGTGCTACTAAAATATCCCATGCCCCACGTACAAGTGGGTCTGGGTCAGCAGGGAATATGGTACCTTTTTTGGGGTAGTGTATTAATACATTTATATTTCCTTTCATTACCTGAACCCAATCTTCCTGTACCGTACTTGTCCAGCCATCATCAAAATTGCTGGTAGTAAAAGTAAATCCATCTTTTTTTGCAACAGACATCTCTTGTGTATTTTGTACCGGTTTAGTGGGTTGGTTTTGTTTTTTATAATTAATCGATTCTAAAAAGGCGGTTACGTCTTTTTCATAAACATCTGTATTGGTTAAGATGATTATGTTCACCATTTTATCAAAGCCACTGGAAGTTACAAGTATTGCTATGCCTTTATTCCCATCGCTTTCAAACGGAGCATAGCCCGAGCGGGCTTCCCATCCATTTTCAGTTGCAGCAGGTTGCATTTCGGGGGCTGCCGAAACGGTCACCATTTCCTTTATTAAAGAAGCCCAGGCCATATCAAAGTTAGCTTTAGGATCAGCAGTTCCAGGCACTGCTTTATATAAAGTGATCAGGCAGTAATTACCTTTTGCTGCATCTTCTTTCGATAGCTGAATGGCATCTTTATCCACTTCTTGCTTCCACCCTTTTGGTGGAGAGAAACTGCTTATGTCGAAGGTTTGTTGCTGTGCAAATAAATTTGCCACTGAAACGCAGATACCCAGAAGAAGAATTATTTTTTTCATAGTAATTTCAGTTTAAGCATAAAGTCATTTCTATATCTACTTATGAAAGAACAATATGCTTTTGTTTTATTTTGAAGGTTCTATTCTTCTTTTGCAAAAGGTCTGTTATTAAGCCATAAAATTCTTAAACCTTTTATATAGAAGAAGTGAACATTGTAATTTCGTGGTTTGCCTTCTATATCTGAAAAATTTACTTGTCAGTGTCCATTTGTTGCTGATTATTTTGTTGTGTGTTTATTCTCCCGGCAGTTTAATTGCAGTAAAAGTGCCGGGTGGCCCGTAAGAATAGGAATTTCCATTGCTGAAACGGCCATCCCTTTCTGTTTCTTTAGTAGTTTGTAATACAAGATTTTTTTCAACTACAGAGAATTGATAAGTTGTTTTTTCCAGAGCTCTTTTCTGGCTCGTTTTAAGTTTATTCCAATTATCAGCGCCGTTCTTTTTAGTCCAGGCTTCAATAACACTGTTTTGCGGGCTAATGGTTAAGCTGTTTCCATTAATTGTATATGTGCCGTTTTCCTTTATCAATAACGTTTCATCGTACTGTTCACTATAATTTTTACCAGTAAAACGGTAAGTACCGTTTGCATTAAATATATACTGTTGTTTATTATAGCTGTAGTTGCCAAATCTATTGTACAACTGACCTATTGTATTTGATTTCCCCCATGAACCAACAATGACTGTGGTGTTATTACTTTCACCAGGTTGCGGCCTTGGATTTTCTGTGGGTTTGGTAGAAAGATTTTGTGGGTTTAGTAGTTTCACTGATTCAAAAAAACTTTGAATTTGTACATTATAATCCTCGGTATTCGTAATGGTAAGGATGCTTACGCAGCGGTTATTACTGCTCATACAAGTAAGCAATGCTGTCGCATCAGCGGCATTAAAAATAAATTTCCCTGCTCCTGTTTTAATTTTCCAGCCTCCCGATTCCTGCGCTTTATTTGTTTGTGGCGCTTCATTTGTTTTGTAAGGCGAATACACTAATAGCTGCCACTCACTTTCAAAATCTCTTTCAATATTGCCTTTGCTGGTGGTGCTTTTAAAAATGGCGATGCGGCACCAGGTCTTTTTTTTATTATCGGTAATGGTGTAGGTAACAAAATTATCTTTCGCCTCTTTTGTCCATCCGGCTTTTTGAGTAGGAGCGGTGTAAGTTGTAAGATCGAAAGTTTCACGCTGGGCAAACAATACAAGAGTAAGAGAGTTGAATATGATTAATACGGATAATTTTTTCATTGTCTTTATATTTTTTTGGCCTGTTACCTAATCGGCATTTCAATAACCGGATTGAAAGAAGAAATGGGTGCATAATACCAGGCATTGCTGAAAGTGGTATTGTTGCTGAAAGGACCATCTCTTCCTGTAACCTGGCTCGACTGTAATACCAGATTCCATAGCTGAATACCAGAGAAATAATGTTTAGTAAATGTGTAGGATACTTTTTCCAACGGTCTGTTTTGTGTTGATAAAAGGTTACCCCATTTATCCGTACCGTCTTTTTTACTCCACGCCTCAATAAAAGATTTTTGTGGGTTGATGGTGAGGTTATTTCCATTAATCTGAAAGTTGCCATTTTCCCTGACTAGCAAAAGTTTATTGCTGGAGTAGCGAAATGTTTTTGATGCAAAACTGTAAGTGCCGTTGGTGTTAAAAGTATATTGGTCCTTGCTGTAGCCTGCATTTCCGGTTGCCACAGGATCGGCATATGACGGATTGACTCCGGCTTTCTTCCCCCATGTACCCACAATGGCAGCATTCTCTTTATTGTTACCCGGTGCAGGTTGTGCATCTGTAGCTGACTTTTTAAAGCTAATTGATTCTAAAAAGGCAGTCATTTCTTTTTCATAAACATCTGTATTGGTAAGAACGATAGCATTCACCATTTTATTAAAACCACTGGAAGTTATAAGTATGGCTATGCCTTTATTCCCATCGCTTTCAAACTGGGCATAGCCAGACTGGGCTTTCCACCCGTTTTCGGTTGCTGAAGGTTGCATTACGGGAGCTGCCGAAACAGTTACCATCTCCTTAATTAAAGAAGCCCAAGCCATATCAAAATTATCTTTTGCATTGGCAGTTGCCGGTACTGCTTTATATAATGTGATGAGGCAGTATGTGCCTTTTACTGCATCATCTTTCGATAGCTGAATGGCATCTTTTC
>JBBQPX010000048.1:0-11787 GCA_038216775.1 Chitinophagales bacterium | reverse complement strand
AACGACTCCTGATTATCCGGTGGTACAAATTTCAAAATATCAATTTTCTTAAAACTGCTTTGGTCAATGTATAAATCGTAATAAAACTTATCAGCATCGGTGAGGTTATACAAACTTCCATGAGCAGTTAACCTCGTTCCAGTCAAACCTACTAACTGCAGGTAAGGCAAATACACCTGTGCTAATGTGCCTCTTATTTCAGTATTAAAGAAAACTTCGTTGTTAGCAAATTGTTCCGGCGGAAAAGATTTTTTTAATGATGGCACCAACAGGTACAAATCGTTAAAAGCGATAGTTGAATTTTTGAGTGTGCCAGCTAACAATGTGTTGCGTGGATTTTTGGTTATGCCTGCTAAACTGTCAAATTTAATTTCTATAAAATTCTGAAAAAGACTGTTCGGTGTTTTTACATACAATTCTTTAGCCGAAAGAATGGAATCAGTCATTAAGAAATTCACGTGTACTGTATCGAGTGCAAAGCCACTGCTATCTTTAAAAGTTATTTGTTTTACAAGTGCCGCTGTTCGCTTTTCAGCGTAATTAAATTCGGAAATATCTGTTGTAAGTCTGGTTATATTTAAATGCCTAAAATCTAAACCTCCGGCTAAAGGCCGGTTATTATCATCGTATTTTATGTTGTTATTTTTTAGCGAGACCTGCTTTGCTGCAAATACCCATGGGTTAGTTGACGGTGCTGATTTTGTTGCAAGTTTATTTATCTCTACAGCTTTCTTTGGATTTACAAACTTAATAATAGAACTGTCTAATATTAATTCATCAGCAATACCAACCGAAGTTGATAAATTAAACATCGCTTTGGCCAGCCCAAGATGTGTTACTTTATTGGCATAATACATCCCTGATATTTTATTATCTACCACAACATTTACATCTCTGATGTTAAAACCTTTTGCGGCAATATTTAATCCATAACCCTGCTGCTGCACTTTATCTTCCGCCACGGGCAGGTAAGGCGCTTTAATTGTTTCTTTGTAAGTGGTCATTACAAAATCAACTCCTGAAGCATTTAAATCATTGATATCAAATTCCACCCTGTCTGGTTGAAATTTATTTAAAGTAGCATCGAGTTTTTTTATAGAAGCTATAAAATCTGTTCCTCCTTTTTTGTCAGTAAACTTTAGTTTAATATTATCAAGCAGCAACCTATCCAAACTGATTTTAAGCGGAGTAGTATCTCTTATAATATTATTCTTAGGTTTTGTGCTTGCAAATGCATCTATTATAAACTGGTAGTTAAATACAGAATCAGTTTCGCCCTGGTAAACATTTGCATAAATATTTTCGAGTGCTACTTTTTGAATGGCAATATTACCCCATATCAATTTTAGCATACTAATATTTACAGAAACTTTTTCGCCATAAAGCAGTGTATCTTTTTTCCGGTCTTCTACGTAAATAGAATTTATGATTATGTCTTTGGGAAGGCTGTAGTCGATTGAACCGATGGAAACTTTTGTATTTAATTTATGCTGCAGGTAAGATTCGACTTTATTTCTTACAATTCTTTTTCCAACAGGCAGATTAATAAAAATTAAGACAAGGCATAACAAAAGAAGTACACCTGCGAAAGTGTACAAAATTATTTTACCAGCCCTCTTTATTATCCTTTTATAAGTCATTTAATAAACTTCTCTGCGGTAATCTTTCATTGAAAATAAGCTATTTGTAAGGTTGTTTAATCCCTCGTTTTAAAATCACAAAATACAGCCTTGGTTAAACCCCGAAAAAAGTAAACCTTCAGGCTCATTTTGAACCCAGTTCAATAGCCTTTTAACCACCGTAAACTTTTTTTGACTTATTTTTTTCAGCTCCCGCCAATTTCTTCTCACTGCTAGTTACAGGCGCTATACTTTTTTCATCCGAGGGGGCATGTGGATAACCTGGAAAATCCTGGTCAATATGCATATCTGGGTTTTGCTGTACCTGCTCTTTTTTAATTGCTTTTGGTTTTGTTGCCATAATAAGTCGTTTAGACCCTATAGTGTAAATATTGTGCCAAAAGCGGTTAAACTATCAGGATTAAACCCTTTAGCTAACATAACTGCACTAAAACCTTACTGGACGTAGATTTTATCAGAAAAATCATATAAAAATTATAGTGATTTTTACTTATTGATGCCAACAAAACATGGCAACGGAAAGACTGTATAACCAATTCCCCAATTTTACAATCACGCTGTAGTATTTGGTTTGCCACTTAATTTCAATCTACCAAACTACCAACGAGCCTGCTAAATTTAAAATCTTATTGCAGGAAATATTGGTAAATAAGACATCTTTTGTAAATTACGGGTATGCAACTAAGAGTCTATAAATATTTGTCGCCACTGATTATTTATGTATTAGCGTGGCTGGCTTTTACCAATATCGGTTGGCTAACCTGGAGCCCCATGTTATATGCCTGGATACTAATGCCTTTAGCCGAATTTTTTATTAAAGCTGATGAAAAAAACCTGGATGCGGCAGAAGAAGAACTTGCAAAGAAAGACCGGTTGTACGACTACATACTTTACCTGATTGTTATAATGCAATTTGCTGCACTGTTTGTATTTTTATTATCATTTAAAAAAAGTCCTGTTTCGGGTTGGGATATTGCAGGCCGTATTTTTAGCATGGGCCTTTTGTGTGGCACATTTGGCATTAATGTAGCACACGAACTTGGCCACCGGGTAAAAAAATACGAGCAATTTTTTGCCAAGTCGCTACTGCTAACGTCTTTGTATATGCACTTTTTTATTGAGCATAACAAAGGCCATCATAAAAATGTAGCAACGCCGCAAGACCCAAGCAGCGCTCGCTATAACGAACCTATTTTCAGTTTTTATTTTCGTACCGTAATATTTTCTTATCTCTCGGCATGGGAAATTGCAAATGCAGAAATGAAAAAGAAAGGATTACCTGTTTTGCATTGGAAAAACGAAATGTTGCAGGCCCAAATCATTCAATTTTTGTTTGTAACAGCTATATTTTTATTATTTGGCTGGATGATTAGTTTATATTTTTTAGCCGCAGCAACTATTGGCTTTTTGCTACTGGAAACAGTAAATTATATTGAACATTATGGCTTACAGCGCAGCCAAAAATCAGATGGAAAATACGAGCGTGCCATGCCACAACATAGTTGGAACAGCAATCACATTCTGGGCAGACTTATGTTATTTGAACTTAGCAGACACAGCGACCACCATTACCTTGCAAGTAGAAAATACCAGATATTGCAGCACCACGAAGATGCACCGCAATTGCCAACCGGCTATCCCGGAAGCATGATTCTGGCGTTGGTACCGCCGCTATGGTTTTACATTATGAATAAAAAGATAAAGCAATTATCGCAGGAAAGTTAATTACCCGAATCAGTTTTCAATTTTCACATTTCCAAAATAACGGTGTAAAATCTGAGGTAATTCAATTCCATTTTCAGTTTGATTGTTTTCAAGCAAACATGCGATAATTCTTGGTAATGCCAATGATGAACCATTTAAAGAATGAGCTAATTGCATTTTACCATCAGCATCCTTAAACCGTATTTTCATTCTGTTGGTTTGAAAATTTTCGAAGTTACTTACAGAGCTTACCTCAAGCCATTTTTGCTGGGCTGCACTGTACACTTCAAAGTCGTAAGTAAGGGCCGATGCAAAGCTCATATCGCCTCCGCATAAACGTAAAATACGGTACGGTAATTCAAGTGATTGTAATAATTTTTCAACATGGGTTACCATTCCGTCCAATACATCGTAACTTTTATCGGGCTGAACAAGCTGAACAAGCTCTACTTTATCAAATTGGTGAACCCTATTTAAACCTCTCACATCAGCGCCAAAACTACCGGCTTCTCTTCTAAAACATGGGGTATAAGCTGTCATCTTTATCGGCAATTCCGCTTCCTTCAAAATCTCATCACGGTAAATATTAGTCAGCGGCACTTCTGATGTTGGTATCATATAAAAGCCATCGGCAGGCATGTGATACATCTGTCCTTCTTTATCTGGCAGTTGCCCTGTACCATAGGCTGACGCCTCATTCACCATCAATGGCGGCAAATATTCGGTATAACCAGCATCAGTATTATAATCTAAAAAATATTGTACCAAAGCACGTTGCAACTTTGCACCTTTGCCTTTAAATAATGGAAAACCACTGCCGGTAATTTTTGCACCAGTTTCAAAATCAACTAAATCATATTGTTTTATTAAATCCCAATGCGGCAGCGCTGTTGCAGACAAAGTTGGCTTAATTCCACCCTCTCTTACTACTTCATTTTCTTCCGGTGTTTTACCTTTTGGTACAGATGTGTGTGGTAGATTTGGCAACAAAACAAGTTCATCATGCAAAGCTTTTTCAAGGTCTGCGAGTTGCTGCGACAATATTTGTAAACCAGATTTATTTTGAGTCACCTCTGCCCTCTTTGCTTCAGCAGCATCCTTTTCACCCTTACCCATCAACATGCCAATTTCTTTGCTGGCAGCATTTATACCAGCTTGTAAACTTTCAGTTTCCATTTTTAATTTACGAACCTGCTCATCCATTTCCAATAATTTATCAACGATAGATAAATCACCGAAATGTTTAACTGCTAATTTTTCTTTAACAAGCACAATATTCTGCCTGATATAATTAATCTGTAACATCTTTATTTAAAAATTTTTGTAAAGATACAATTTTGAAATTGGGATATTTTGAGCCGCTATTGCCAGTCATCACTTCTAATTTACACTGGGCATTTTTCATGATAATTGATCAGCTCAATAGGTGTTTTTAAAAATTCGTAACCCGAATATTTTTGTTGAATTTCATCCAGTACGGCATCAATTTCTTCAACAGTTTCAAGCGTTACTAGTTTTAAACGGTAATCTTTTATGCCTGGTAATCCTTTTAAGTAATTTGTATAATGCCGGCGCATTTCAAAAATACCAACTTTAGGCCCTTTCCATTCAAAAGATTTATGCAGGTGTTTTTTACAAACTGCAACCCTGTCTTCAATGGATGGCGAAGCTAAATGTTCGCCGGTTTTTAAGAAATGCTTTATCTCATTAAATATCCACGGATAACCAATGGCGGCACGACCAATCATTATGCCATCAACCCCATATTTGTTTTTATATTCCAGTGCTTTTTCCGGACTGTCAATATCTCCATTACCAAAAATAGGCATGGTAATTCTTGGGTTGTTTTTTACTTTTCCAATCAGCTCCCAATCTGCATGGCCTTTATACATTTGAGTTCTTGTGCGGCCATGTATTGCCAGGGCTTTTATGCCTACATCCTGTAATCTTTCTGCAACTTCTTCAATATTTCGGGTGTTATCATCCCAGCCCAGTCTGGTTTTCACCGTTACGGGCAATGATGTTGATTTTACAACAGCGCTGGTTAGGCGCACCATTAAATCAATATCTTTCAGCACACCGGCACCTGCACCTTTTAATGCAACTTTTTTTACCGGGCAGCCAAAATTAATATCCAGCAAATCAGGGTTTGTTACGTCAACAATTTTTGCAGCAAGGGAAAGACTTTCTTCATCGCCCCCAAAAATTTGTATGCCTACCGGCTTTTCATAATCAAATATGTCAAGCTTTTGGCGGCTTTTAATCGCATCACGTATCAGGCCTTCGCTGCTTATAAATTCAGTGTACATTAAATCAGCTCCGTGGTCTTTACAAACGGCACGAAAAGGTGGGTCACTCACATCTTCCATGGGAGCAAGAAGCAGCGGAAACTCGGGTAATTGTATAGGACCTATGCTCGGCATTTATTTTTTAAGAATTTTTGTAATTGTATATTGCGACTGCAAATTTATACCGATAATACCAGTAAATAGCAAAAACTGTTTACTATCGGTATAATTCCATCTAATATTTATTCATAGTCCCAGGGACTATTTTATAAATAAAGATGGCATTACTAATAATTAGGATAGGTATGGAATACAGAAGCATAAAAGGCTTTACAGGTCTTGCACAATTCGGGCTTTTGATGGTTTTTTGGGCAGCCGGCCTCATGTTGGCAGGCGGAATTCAACTAATCATCGGCATGCAGCTTATACCTGGTGGACTGCCACCAGACAAGATGGGTGAAGCGATGATTAAGGCTATGACTATGTCGGAGAATGTAACGGCGGCAAGAATATCGCAGGTTTTAAGCACACTTGCATTGTTTTTTGTGCCCGCTGTTTTATATATGCTGGTATGCCATGGAAAAAATAAATTCTGGTTGGGTTTTAACAAGCATATTAATGCCAGGCAAATCATTTTAGGTTTTTTTCTTATTTTTCTTGCAAATGTTATTGCAAATCCGTTAGCCGATTTTAGCAGAATGATTGTGGCAAATATGCCCAAATTAAATGCAATGGGCATACAACTGGAAGAACAATATAATACGCAGGTAATGGCCTTAAGCAATTTAAAAAGCTGGGGAGAGTTTATTGCCGCTATTTTTATTATGGCATTTTTTCCGGCATTGTTTGAAGAAATATTTTTTAGAGGCGCATTGCAAAATTTACTGGAGCGCTGGTGGAAGGCGCCATTGCTTGCTGTAATAATTACTTCGTTGCTGTTCAGCATCATTCACATGTCGGTATTTTTATTTTTAAGCAGGGCTGTTCTAGGTTTTATTTTGGGGTTGATGTATCAGCGAAGCAGAAATTTATGGGTGAATATTATTGCGCACTTTTTAAATAACCTCGTGGCGGTTTGCCAGTTATTCTGGATATCAAAACACAGCGTAAAACTCGATGTTAATAAGCTTGACCCTGAAGTGCCCATTTGGGGTTCATTGTTAGGGCTTGCGATTACAGTGGGATTGTTTTTTGTTTTTGAAAAAGTATCAGTAAAAAATCGCACACAAATAGCTTTTGAAGAACATAACCTGCTTGACCAGGCAGGCGCTTTACATTCCTTTCCCGACAATAAAAACTTATAGCATTGGCATTAAATATTCAAACTTTTAAAACGAGAGCCTTAACTGCACTGCTTTTTGTAGTTGTAATGCTTGCGGGTTTACTTTGGAATTTCTGGAGCTTTTTGATTTTGTTTACGGTTATACATTTTGGATGTTGGTTTGAGTTTGTAAAGTTGATGAAGAAAATTTATGCGGAAAATTATTTGAAGTATTGTTTGTTGGGCCTTATATACATCACTTTGCCATGCCTACTCATGCTGGATTTGAGCATGAGTGTTTTGATACATGGAGTTATGCCAATTACACGTTTTTTTTATCCGTTTTCTGCGGTGATTCCTTGTGGAATTATTTTTTCAATCTGGATAAATGATACCATGGCATATTTAGTTGGTTCTTTTATTGGAAAAACTCCGCTAACAAAAATATCTCCTAAAAAAACCTGGGAAGGAACTATAGGAGGAATTATTCTTTGTGTGATAGTGATTGGCTTTTTATATCCGCTATTAATTAAGAGTTTTTCTGATTCATCATTTGCTTTAAGCACCTGGTTTATTATTCCTGCTATTTGCGCCATATTTGGCACCTTGGGCGACCTGCTTGAAAGCAAAATAAAACGCATGGCTGATGTAAAAGACAGCGGCAGTTTTATGCCGGGGCATGGCGGATTTTTAGATAGATTTGATTCACTGCTCGTTGCTGTGCCTTTTGTGTGGCTTTATGTAAAAATATTTCTCTAAACATAAGCAGGCTCATCGGCCCGAAATTTTGGTAGCAAAAAAACCCAAATCGCATAACGCTCCATCGGAGCTACATTTAAAATACCGCACCTACGGCGCTTCAACCCGATAACGAATTGTGGGCTACCAAAATATCGCCTTTGCAAGGCTGAAAACATCTTGATTTTTAAAATAGCAGTTCTGTTTAGGACATAATAACTCAAAACCGCAAACACCTTATATTTGCAGCTTAATTATAAAAAATGACCATACACCGGGAAGGATATAAAAGTATTGCAATAGGCACGTTGATTTTTGGAGCAATAAATGTGGCCGTATATTTTTTCTTCAGCGCTTCGCTACTATGGCTTTGCAATATCATTTTTGTGCTTACGCTTGGTGTACTATTATTCTTAATATCATTCTTCAGAATTCCTAACCGCAAACTAACCATAAAAGATGGCGTAGTAGTGGCTCCGGCAGATGGCAAAGTGGTGGTTATAGAGGAAACTGTAGATGTAGAATATTTTAAAGATAAACGCTTGCAGGTTTCTATTTTTATGAGTCCGGCAAATGTGCATGTAAACCGCAACCCAATTGATGGCGAAGTAGTTTATAATCAATATCATAAGGGTAAATACTTGGTTGCCTGGCACCCAAAATCATCAACAGATAATGAGCGCCACTCAGTTGTAATTAAAAACGGCAATACTGAAATATTGGTAAAACAGATTGCCGGGGCATTGGCAAAACGCATTGTAAATTATCTGCAAGTTGGCCAAAAAGTTAAGCAAACTGAAGAATTTGGTTTTATTAAATTTGGCAGCCGTGTGGATTTGCTTTTGCCCGTTGGTACCAAGGTGAATGTGGATTTGGAACAGAGTGTTCAAGGCGGTGTTACTGTTATAGCAACACTATAACTTTAACAGTTGCAAAATTGGCGAAATGCAATTTGTACACTACTTTCACGTTAGTAAAATAAATTAAAAATATATAAACATGAAAAAAGTAATTTTATTTGCCACTGCTTGTCTTTTTGTTACAGGAATTGCCATTGCTGATAATGGAAAAGGTAAAAACAAAAAGAAATGTGCAAAAGGTAAAACCTGCTGCTCTAAAGAAAAAGATGCAAAGGCATCTGCTGGTAAAGCTTGCTGCAAAGACAAGACTACTGCAAAAATGTAGTAGCATCTTTATTTATAAGAAGTCCGCAAGGCTTCGCATAAATATTAGATGATGGCTTGCAAAAACTTATTTGAACCTTTCTGGAAACAGAGAGGTTTTTTTGTGCCTCACCACAACCGCAGATATATATATCTGAACTTTTTCAGCAGCACCTTCTTTAACGCCCTTATTAAATTATCTATGCAATCGTAACTATTTGTAGCTCCAGCGGAGCGATATATCAGTAGAAAAAAACATCTAGAGAATGCCGTAGCTTCGTAGGAGCGTTATGCAGTAAGTGCATTTGAATATAGAAAAACATGTCGCTCCCATGGAGCTAAATGTCGCCCATTGATTTTTAAAAACTACTGACATTTCGGCCCGCTGGGCCTTTTAGCAAATGTTTTTATTATTAACAGTGTAACAGGTTTTTAAAAAATAGCTTCCAGTTGCTGCAGATGTGTAACTGTGTAAGTGGGTTTTAATTCTGTAACCGCATTAATATGGTTAACAAAAACGGTGTCCATACCGGCGTTCATGGCTCCTTGTATATCAGCATCCAGGTTATCGCCCAGCATAATACTTTCGGTTAAAATAGATTGGGCTTTATTAATAGCAAAATCAAAGATTTCTTTTTTAGGCTTTAAACTGTTGCTTCCTTCGGATGTAATTACATGTGTGAAATAGCCGCCAAGCCCACTGTTTTCTAACTTACTCCATTGTGTTTTTTCAAAACCGTTGGTAATTAAATGCAGATCGTAATTTTTTGCTTTCAGATAGTCTAAAATTTCAATAGTATGTGGAAAAAGCAGATTTTTTGTAGGCAGAATTTCAAGAAAACCTGCACTCATATCTTTTGCAAGCTGCTCATCAGCAATTTTAAAATCCAGCATGGTACGCCACATACGCTTCCATTTCAAGTCTTCGGAGCTTATTAAGCCATGGTGATATTTATCCCAGAGTACTGAATTATGATATAAATATTTTGGGTAAAAATCTTCGAAAGCTGTCTTTATCCTGTTATCTAAATCGAAAGTAACATACAAATCGGTGAGTGTTGCTTTTGCATTAGCGTCAAAATCCCAAAGGGTGTGGTCGAGGTCGAAAAAAAGATGTTTATATTGAGGCATTGTGATAATTAAATTTGATTTAAAATAAAGAGAATCCGGTAGCAATTACAACAATATTTGATAGGATATTGTTACAAATTCATCCTGCATATTTCGGAAATTCAAGCTGATACTTACTCTGAATGCATAAAACCATACTATGCCATAAATATAGATAGTATAACTTTACCGACAATTGCAAGATACAGAAATAACAAAACAACCATGAACATAGTAATAACAGGCGCATCAAAAGGATTTGGAAAAGCAATAGCAGAAGCCTTTGCAGATGATAAACAAGGGCATACCTTTTTTTTGTGTGCCAGAAATGTAGAAGAACTTGAAAAAACCGGCAAGGAATTACAAAGCCGTTTTCCGCGGACTAACATTTACACAAAAACCTGCGATGTAGGCGATAAAAGTTCGTTGCAGGCATTTGCAAATTGGATACATGAACACACAGACAAGGTTGATATTTTAGTTAACAATGCCGGCGTATTTTTTCCAGGAAGTGTACACAACGAAGATGATGGCGTACTTGAAAAAATGATAAATACAAACCTTTATAGTGCTTACTATTTAACCCGTATGCTGTTGCCAGGTATGATGCAAGCACGCAGCGGTCATATTTTCAACATGTGCTCCATCGCATCGCTTAATGCTTACGAAAACGGCGGCTCTTACAGCATTAGTAAATTTGCCTTGTATGGGTTTAGCAAAAATCTGCGGGAAGAAATGAAGCCACATGGCGTAAAAGTTACCCATGTATTGCCCGGTGCAGCTTTTACTGATAGCTGGAGTGGTAGCGGCATTGATCCAAAACGAATTATGGAAGCAACCGACATTGCCAGAATGGTTTATGCCGCAGCACATCTTTCGCCACAGGCTTGTGTTGAAGAAATTATTATGCGGCCACAGCTTGGCGACCTGTAGTTTAACATTTCATTTTCACCATTTATACTTTTTGCTTTTTTAAGCCTGTTGTCAATTCGCTATTTTTGTAAACACTACTATGCATTCGGTTTTACACAAAATATTTTTTTCGTTCCTTCTTGTTACAGCGGGCTTTTGTGCGCATGCGCAAATAAAATTTTCTGCCAATGCATCACCAAATGTTATTGGTAAAGATGAATACACCCAATTAACATTAACGGTGGAAAATGCACATGAGGCACAGATTGTGCCGCCGAGCCTTCGGGATTTTATTATTCTTAGCGGCCCAAGCGACATGACAAGCATGAGCATGGTTAATGGTGTTACAAAAAGCAGCAGAAGTTTGGTGTTTGTTATCAAACCAAAAGCAACCGGCGTTTTTACAATACCTGGTGCTATGGCAAAGGCTGATGGTGGAGATTATAAAAGCAATTCCGTTACTATAAAAGTGCAGGCCAAACCAACGGGAAGCAGTCCTAATACAAATCAGTTAAGTTCACCTTTTGGTAATATGGACCCCTTTGAAGACGTTGCACCACCACGCTCCACTTACAATGATTATATTTTACGCAAGGGCGAAAACCCAGCCGAAAAAATAAAGAAAAACATGTTTGTGCGGCTGGAGGTTGATAAAAAAAGTTGCTACGTTGGTGAACCTGTTGTTGCATCTTATAAATTATATACCAGGTTACAGAGTGAAAGCAACATGACACAGAATCCATCTTTCAACGGGTTTTCTGTACTGGATATGACGCAGCCCAATGACATGAGTTATCGTGTAGAAAAATTTGGCGGACGAGAATACAATGTTTACACATTACGCAAGGTGCAGCTTTATCCTTTACTTGCTGGCGAACTCGAACTAGGTGTAGTGGAAATTGAAAACAATGTACATTTTATAAAGGCTGAATATGCCAATCAACGGCAGGATTTAATAAGTCAGATGTTTC
>JBBQPX010000047.1:0-11834 GCA_038216775.1 Chitinophagales bacterium | reverse complement strand
GGTCGGGACCTCCAAAATGGGTTTAATAGCCAACTGGGAGCCATAATGGCTCCCAGTGTTTTTTTAAAAAGAATTGCTGTAACAGAAATTTATTTAAAGACCCTTTATTTACCGAATATGTTAGTTAAGTACCTACACTGGATTGGCATTTTAGCCTGTATTACTTTAATTATTTGCTGCTTTTTGCCTTGGGCTTACTATGCAGACCAAACCATTGTTAATGAAGCAGAAAGAACCTTTACAGGCTTTTACAGTTTTCATAACGAATACGGCAAGCCTGGAAAATTTCTGGTATTTTTTGCCTTGCTAACCCTTCTGTTTTTGTTGCTGCCTAAAGTGTGGGCTAAAAGAACTAATCTTTTTATTAGTGCATTAACTTTTGCTTATGCCATAAAAACTTTTATTCTTTATGGATCTTGTTATAATAATTACTGTCCGCAAAAATTATTTAGTCTTTACCTTATGGTTGGTTGTACAATTATTATGCTTCTTGCCGCAGGCTTCCCAAATATGAAATTAAAAAATTCCAATCAGTAAGTAGTCGAATGACGAAATAATTATTATTGAACTAATAATTTAGTTTTTCTTCACTTCTTTTGCCCAGGCATCTTTTAATGTTACCGTTCGGTTAAAAACAAGCTTATCAGTAGTTGAATCTTTATCAATACAAAAATATCCTTTACGTATAAACTGGTAACGTGCAGCTGCGGTTGCATCTTTTAATGATGGCTCAACAAATGCGTTGTTAATTATTTGCAGAGAATCGGGATTAATGGTATCCTTAAAATCACCTTCTTCACCTAATGGATTTTCTGATGTAAATAAGCGGTCGTATAATTTAACCTCGGCATTAACAGCATGTTTAGCGCTTACCCAATGAATAGTGCCTTTTACGTTTATGCCGCTTGTATCGTTACCGCTTTTACTTTCAGGAATGTATGTACAATTTATAGCTGTAACTTTTCCATCAGCATCATTTACAAAACTTTCGCATTTTACTATGTAAGCGCTTTTTAAGCGTACCATGGCGCCGGGCGTAAGCCTAAACCATTTTTTTGCAGGCACCTCCATAAAATCTTCCTGTTCAATCCACAGTTCTTTACTAAATGGAATTGTTCTTTTTCCCAGGCTTTCATCGGGTCCGTTTTCGCTTGTAAGTTCTTCTGTTTTTCCTTCTTCGTAATTATCAATAATCAATTTTACAGGATCCAGTACTGCCATTACCCGCAAAGCTTTCATATTTAAATCTTCACGCAGGCAAAATTCCAACAGGCTTAAATCAATAAAATTTTCTCTTTTGGCTACGCCGATTTTATCGCAGAAAGTACGGATGCTTTCGGGTGTGTATCCTTTGCGCCTTAATCCGCTTAACGTTGGCATGCGTGGATCATCCCAACCGGCTACGTGGTTTTCATTTACCAATTGGAGCAATCTTCTCTTACTCATAACGGTATAAGTCATGCTAAGCCTTGCAAATTCAAATTGATGTGATGGGAAAATTTCCAGTTTCTCAATCAACCAGTCGTATAATTCCCGGTGTGGTATAAATTCTAAAGTACAAATGGAATGGGTGATATTTTCGATGCTGTCGCTTTGCCCATGTGCAAAATCATACATAGGGTAGATGCACCATTTGTTGCCAGTGCGGTGATGGTGTGCATGTTTAATTCGATAAATAATAGGGTCACGCATCAGCATATTTGTATGCGCCATATCTATTTTTGCACGCAGTACTTTGTCTCCATCTTTATATTTGCCGGCTTTCATTTCAGTAAACAATGTAAAGTTTTCTTCAATGCTTCGGCTTCGGTATTGATTGTCTTTTCCAGGCTCGGTAGGTGTGCCTTTCTTCGCTGCTATTTCTTCTGCAGTAGAGTCATCTACATAAGCAAGACCTTTTTTTATTAAATCAACAGCATAGTTATACAGTGTATCAAAATAATCAGATGTATATAGCTCTTCGTTCCAATTAAAGCCTAGCCAGCGAATATCTTCTTTAATACTTTCTACATATTCCGTGTCTTCAGTTACCGGGTTTGTATCATCAAAACGAAGATTTGTTTTACCGCCGTATTTTAAACCAAGTCCAAAATTTAGGCAAATGGATTTTGCGTGGCCGATGTGTAAATAGCCATTAGGTTCTGGAGGAAACCGGGTAAGTATGGATTTGTATTTTCCGTTAGTAAGGTCTTGTTCAATTATATCCTCTAAAAAGTTAAGGCTATGTACGTTATCCGGTTTATTATCTTCGCTCATTATTTTATTTTTGAAGGGCAAATTTACGAAAAGAAGTGGCAAATTGTGAATGGTGAATGGTGAGTGGTGAATTGTGAATGGGCAGTATGAGAATTCCTTTATCATTCAAAAAGTAAAAAATTCTTTGTAATGTATTACTCACCTCTCACCAATCACTACTCACAGCTCACTGCTGACTCTTTTTCATATTATTCAGCATCTGAATAATAATATCTAATTTCTCTGTTTCTATTTTGTTTAATTGCATCTGTAAAGCTTCAATTTCTTTTTTTGCTTCCACATTGCAATTATAATCATCTTGTGCCTGCAACCGGTCTCTTTCGCTTTGCCTGTTTTGTGCCATCATTATAATAGGTGCGGCGTAAGCAGCCTGGGTAGAAAAAATAAGGTTGAGTAAAATAAAAGGGTAAGGATCCCATTGCCGAATAAAACCAATTACATTAGCAATCATCCAGGATATAACGAAAAGAGACTGCCAAATGATAAATTTCCACGAACCCATGCCGTTTGCTACCGAATCGGCTATTCGTTGACCGGGTGTAAGGTTTTCACGATGTTTATCGAGCCATGTTTGTTCAGACATTTTGCAGAGTTAAATTATTATAAATAAAAAAAACCTTTTAATTAATTACGTAAATGTAATTAATTAAAAGGCTGATAATGTTAAACGAGAAGTTATTTAAGCCCTGCCCATATTTCTTAAGTGAATTGTATGAGAAACTATTGCGTGGCGCATTTTTCTATATTCAATGTATTTTACCCCATACTCCTCGCAGGTTTGTTTAATTATTTTGCTGATAGCAGGGTAGTGTATGTGCGAAATTTTTGGAAAAAGGTGATGCTCAATCTGAAAATTTAAGCCACCAACAAGCCAGGAAATCAATTTGTTTTTTGTAGCAAAGTTTGCTGTTGTTTCAATCTGATGAATAGCCCACTCGTTTTCAATTCTGTTAATATCAGCATCGGGAACCGGGAAAGAAGTTTCTTCAACTGTGTGTGCCAATTGAAAAACTATACTCAACACAAAGCCTGCAGACATAGCAATAATAAGAAAGCCTACAAGCCATGGCAAAAATCCAACCAACATTATTGGTAGTGCAATCATCATAAAATAATATCCAATTTTTGCAAACCAGAAAGCGAAATGATCAAACCCACTCATTTTTTTAATGGCAACAGAACCTACTTTTTTGCTGAAATATTTTTTGTAATCCGATTGAAAAACCCAAACTAAAAGCAATAACGTATACAAAAACCAAACGTACACATGCTGAAAGCGGTGAATGAAATATTTTTTTTGCGTGCTGCACATTCTTAGCAATGGCTTAATTTCAATATCATCATCTATACCATCAATATTAGTATAAGTATGATGTATTATGTTATGCTTATTATTCCACATAATGCCACTTGCACCTAAAGCATTTACCGAAAAAGCAGCAATTTTATTCCAGAATTTACTATTACTGAAACTGCCGTGCCCGCCATCGAGCATTACATTAAAACCGATGGCAGCTGTTAAACCGCCCATTGCAAGACACTCAAGGAGGGCAACCCAAGTTACCGGTGTAAAAAATAAAACGTGAACATAAAGCGCCACGTAAACTGTCCACAGTAAAACTGCTTTAAAATAAAGACTAAAATTGCCATGAGCAGGCTTCTTCGATTCGGCAAAGTAATCATTTACTCTTTTCTTCAGCTCTTGGTGAAAGGTGGAACCTTTAACGTTTAAAAATTTAGGAGTTGCCATTTTTAATATTTGAATTTTCTTTTTAAGTATTTTCTTTAATTAATGCGTCGAAATTTTTAAGACCAACCGTTTTTTCTGATATAAAACCCTCTGCATACTTTACACCTATCATTTTACCAAACCACTTATGCCTGTAAATAACACTCTCTAAAAAATCTGGTGTTGAAATATAGGTTTGTGGCTCTTTATCATCTGCTAGCGGTTGAGTGTCAAATTGCGTTTTGTATGCCCTGATAGCTTCTATTTTTTGCTCAAATACATCGCTGATATCAATTACAAAATCCGGCTGCAGCATTCTGTCCTGAATATATTTAAAAACATATTTAGGACGCCATTGTTCTTGTTCAATGCCATTTTTTTTTGTCAACACTTTTCGCAGGCCAGATAAAAATGCCGCATCGCACACTAATTTTGATGAACGGCCATGATCGGGGTGCCTGTCTTCAGGCGCATTACATAAAATAATTTCCGGTTTATATGTTCTTAAAACTGAAATTATCTGCCGCTGATGTACCTCATCATTTTTAAAAAATCCATCTGCCATTTCCAGATTTTCTCTAACATTAACACCCAGAATTTTTGCAGCTTCAGCAGCTTCTACTTTTCTTATTTCTCCAGAACCTCTTGAGCCCAATTCTCCCGCAGTTAAATCAATAATTCCGGTCTTTTTCCCATTGTTTTTTTCAACCAGCAAGGTACCGCTACAACTTAACTCCACATCATCCGGATGAACACCAAAAGCCAATATATCTACCTTCATGCAGTATTTTAATAAATTTAACACTGCAATTTACGTTTTTTCAGGGAATTTGTAAGCAGAATTGCTCTTGATTAAGGGTGATTTACGCACATGTTAACATAATTTAACCAATGTGGATTAAGTATTAGATAATTTAATGACAAATGGCTGACAATTAGGTAGATTGATAGGTGAGAAAACAACGATTTTACCATCACATTTGCCTGTAAGTGCCATAGTTGAAACCATATGTACTGCAAACTTCTTTTAAAATGGTTTCCATTTCCCGGTCTTCGCCGGCAATATCGTAGGGTTGTTTTAGGTTACTGCTGAAGAAAAATGCTACCGTTTGGTAAAACCGTGCAGTAATTCCGCCTTTATATTCTTTGATAAGCTCATAGCAATTGTTGCCGGTTTGCCGGTTTATAAGTTTCATTAGCACGCGCCCTTGGTAAATTGATAAATTACTCAAGGGGTCGGTAAATTCTTTTTTCAGTTCCTTTTCCCGGGACTTAATAATTTCTTTTCGTTTTTCATTATCTGTAACGCCCGTAAGTTTTGTATTAAGATCGTTGATTATGAGGCTCGATCGTTGAGCATAAGGGTAGGTAACAATAATGGCATTGCGAAGTCGGGTCCATTTAGCCCTGTTTGCCCTATTACTTTCGTTATAGCGTGCGTAAAAATCAACGGCGGATAAAGTTTTTGCTTCAATGGTGTCACCATCAACAACAACAGCATAAGTTCTTATGGTATCATAAATACCAGATTGTGCTTGTACAGTTGCATGCAGGGCTAACTGCATAACAAGTACAATTAAAAATGTTTTAATAAAAAGGAGACGATAACGTCCGTTCATATTGTAAATTTACTACTAAGACCAACAATTAAATCATTTTGATGCTTAACAGAACTATAAAATTTGCTGTTTATTGGGCAATGATATTTTTAAATGCATGTTCAGGTGGAGAGAAGGTGCCAACCGCTTTGGAAATTCAACATTATCAAGATTCTGTGTCAGAAGCAAGGATAGACTCTGCGTACGCAGAAATAAAGGGCAACTGCGATACAATGATGGTTTACCAGGTACCCAAAATGGTAGATTCTCTTTTGAAAGATTCAACCCTTGTGTTTGCATTTTTCGATACAACTTTATTCAACGATGCTGATGAAAAAGTAGAAAATGTGGTTCGTGAACTAATTGCCGATTGTGATACTAATTTGCTAAAAGAAACATATAAAAGAGCCCAACTCCGGCAAAAATTAAAGCCACTGCGGCGTAAAAAATAGTAAGCTTTGCACGTTGAACAGCACTCATAATTATACCGAGTGCCATTATTATCAACCCCAGCCAAACTAAATTAATCAATGGAAAAACGTAAGCTTTTAACGTTATGTATTCAATAAGTTTATCTGATTCTTTAATACCGATTTTTACTTTCTTATCGCTAGTTACACCTGCAAACTTGGCGTATAAATTTTGAGCATATACAGTATCATCAATCTCATTTACACCAAACTCATCAATCTGCACAGCTGGCATAGCTTTATAGTGCATATTTTCTTTGCTTACAAGCGTAATGTCTGCCATCAGCACCTTATCTGTTGGCTTAAAATGATATTTACCATTATCAGGATTACTTACAACACTGTTTAAAATAACAATGCCATTGCTGTAAAAAGCAGTATCACCAACGCCCATTTCTGTAACCTTAAATTGTGTGGTATCGGTTTCAGCATTTTTATTTCCTACCGCATAAGAAATATAGGTAAATACATCTTTACCTAAATAAGCTTTTGTATCAGGATTGCTGCTCATGTTGTTATCCTTCATAATGTACACATCTGGCCACAAAGTAAATTGTTCTGTAACTTTTTGGGTAACGGCATCTTTGCGCTGAAACATTAATTCATAAAACCTTCTGCCCTTTTCATTACCAATAGAATCTTTCATATAAGTAACTTCATAAGGCCCCATTCGGGCAGGCACCTGCCTTATAAGCGTAAGATTTTCTTCGGGATTGTCTGCTTGTTTTGTTAATGGATCTTTACCAGATACAGGCAGGTTAATTCCATTTGCACGGCTGCTGCTTATTACATCTTTGTTGCTGGAAGAAATTAGTATGCCAACTAGCATTAAGGCAAAACCAAGATGGGCAATAGAACCTCCTGCAAATTTTAATTTTCCTTTTAATCCTGTCCAGATATATGCGCCGTTAGCCACAACAGAAAAAATAGTTGCAAAAAGCGCAACGTAGGCTGCACCTAAAAATCCTGCACCCATTTTATAATAGGTGAGGGGATAAAAAACTGCCAGTAAAGCAGTAATAGCTGCTGCAATCAAAGTTGGTACTGCAATTTTTTTGAGTATAAAACCGGGGGGCGTTTTTTTGTATTTAAAGTACTGTGTTACTGCGCTTAAAAGGCCTATAATTATAGCAACAAGTATTATAACTTTATTGTAAGAAAACTCAACATCTTCCGGTTGCGCAATGCTGGTGCCAAAAATTTTATTGTAAACCGGTACAGATGTTTTTGCAATGATGAACATAGCACTCAAAAACAAAACTAATGAACCAATAAACATCCAGAACTCTCGGGAGTTAGTGCTTTCTTCTTTATGGATAGTAGGGATTTTTTTTAAATTAATTACAAGCATAATCAGCGATGGCAATGTAAACGATGCAACAAAAATCAAAATCATTGCATTGATTGCTTTACCAGCATCTGTAAATGCATGCACAGAAGTATCTCCTAAAATTCCTGTACGGGTTAAAAAAGTAGAATACAGGATGAAAATAAATGTAAGAAACGCAAAGAGGTAACTGGCTTTTAATGAATGCCCCGTTGCCTTAAAAATTACCATAGTGTGCATACCGGCAATTAAAATCAGCCAGGGTACAAGCGAAGCATTTTCTACAGGATCCCACGCCCAGTAACCACCAAATGATAAAGATTCGTAAGCCCATTTACCGCCCATCATAATACCAACGCCTAACACACAAGCACTAAATAATGCCCAAGGTAACGCGGGAGTAACCCAGTCGCCAAAGCGTTTAGTTTGTATGCCTGCATAAGCAAATGCAAATGGAATAATGGTTGATGCAAAACCTAAAAATAAAATGGGTGGGTGAATAACCATCCAATAGTTGCGAAGCAAAACATTGAGGCCAACGCCATCTTTAATAAAAGTTAAGTAATTCGGCTGGCTGAAAATAGGGCCATTAATTTCGTTTCTTGTTAAAACGAATGGGCTGCTGCCAAGTCTTATATCTCCTATATATAAACCTAACAACATCATTAATAAAAAGAATTGTGCAAAACTAATGACAGTCATTACCGGCGCTTCCCACTCTTTAGACCTCACCATTATAAAAATACCAAGAATGCTATGCCAGATTGTCCATAGTAAAAAACTACCTTCCTGGCCTTCCCAAATACAGGCTAGCAGGTACTTTGGTTCAAGCTCTTTGGATGCGTGCTTGTAAGCATACATGTACTCAAAATAATGATTGGCGCAGATGTAGAATATCGTAATGAAAATAATAACAGCGGATATAAGCTGGGTTATAAAAGCCAGCCTTGCAAAATTCAGCCACGATTTTTTTTCAAGTAAATCTTTTTTATAACTCGCAGTTGCATATGCAACGGTGGAAATAATGGAAGCAATAAATGCAAGAAGCACAAAAAAATGTCCAATTTGCCCAGGTAGTAGGTGTTCGCCTTCGAATAGCATCTGCAGTAATTATTTAGTAAGTAGAGGTCTGTTGATCAGTAAGAGTCTTCTCCAACTCCTTTTTATCGTCTTTGTATTTGCTTGGGCATTTTAAAAGAATGTCCTTGCATTCAAAATGGTCAGCTTGCATTTTTCCCTTCATAACAATACGCTCACTTTTTTCCAAATCTGTGGGTTTACTATTGTGAAAAACTACTTTTGTTTTGCCGCCTAAACTGTCAACCGCATAAAAACTAAGGTAATTAGGGTTGTTGATGGCATCGTATTCAATAGGTTCGCTCTTGTCGAGTTTTGCAATAAGATGCACAAAAGTGCCTTGTTTATTTTTTGCCGAGCTAATAGTTTCGTAGGTAGAGAAATCTCCTGCGGAGTAAACTATTAAACCAACAATTAATGCGGCGATGCCGATTAGGATAATTATATGTGTTTTTTTCATGCTTAAAAATTTCAATGCAAAGGTAGTTCAATTCAAGTTTTCCTTTTCATTTTGTTCAACATAATTAAGTCATCTCTTTTACTGATTTATATCATGTATAGAATGTTAATCAGCGTAAATTTTTAAATAAAGGAAATATTAACAGTACAGTACCTCCTTTCCTTTGTAGTCGCTTATCTTTGCACCGTTTTTTAATCAGGCAATATTAGCCCTGCGTATTCAAATAAATAAAAATAATGACAGACCTTTCGAAATTCGACCCTAACTCCGTTGGTAATCCTGATAACAATATTTTTGGTTTACCTTTTACAGAAGAAGAAGCAAGACTAATTATTTTACCCATACCCTGGGAAGTAACCGTAAGTTACAATGCAGGTACAGCAAGGGCTCCAGAGCATATATTTAATTCAAGCATTCAGGTGGATTTGTATGATGCTGATGTAAAAGATGCGTGGAAAGAAGGTTTTTATATGCGTCCCTGCGATAAAAAAGTGCTGGTAAAAAGCGATTATCTACGCAAGGAAGCTGAATTATACATAAACTATATAGCGCACGATGAAGTAGTGGAAGAAAACAAATTCATGTGTAAATCTCTAAGAGAAATAAATGAAGGCGGACTTTTTTTAAATAACTGGGTTTTTGAAAGAACAAAAGAACTGCTGGATGCCGGCAAATTGGTAGCCTTATTGGGCGGCGATCATAGCACGCCACTCGGCTTTTTTAAAGCCATAGCAGAAAAGCATGGCGATTTTGGTATTTTACAAATAGATGCGCATTGCGATTTAAGAAATTGCTATGAAGGGTTTAAATACTCTCACGCCTCCATTATGTATAATGCACTTGAGGAAATTCCACAACTAGGTAAGTTGGTACAGGTTGGCATAAGAGATTATTGCCAGGAAGAAGTTGACTATATTGAAGCAAATAATGACCGCGTAATTACTTATTTTGATAAGAATATAAAGGAGCGCCAGTATGAAGGCGAAACCTGGAAAAGTATTGTAGATGAAATTGTAAGTCACTTGCCCGACAAGGTTTACATAAGTTTTGATATTGACGGGCTCGACCCAAAACTTTGCCCGCATACGGGCACACCGGTGCAAGGTGGTTTTGAAGCGGAACAGGTATTTTATATCTTTAAAAAAATTATTCAGAGTGGGCGAAAATTTGTAGGTTTCGATTTAAACGAAGTTGGCGTAAGCCATGATGAGTGGGACGAGAACGTGGGAGCAAGATGCCTGTATAAAATGTGTAATTTACTGGTAGACGCAAATCCTGCCTGATGAAATATAATTTCACGTTAAAGGATAATAACGCAAAAACCTACAGACTGTTTACCTGGTTTTTGTTCTTTCTGCATATCGTTGCAGCCGGTATTTTTGTTTTTAATAGTGATGATAGTAAAGTTAGTCTTAGCATTTATATTTTGTTAGCATTTTACGTGCTCTTAATCATTCTTTATTTTGTATTTAAAAGCCGTAAAAGTGCTTTTGAAACATTTGCTTTAATTTTAGCTTTGTTGTACGCAAACTTTTGGTTTCAGCATGTGGGCCTGGTGGCGGTTTTAATTTTTGCAGCGGTATATGTTTTGGCAAGCGTAGTACAAGGTAAAAAAACTACCATTCTGGTACAGGAGGATGGAGTGCATCTTACCCGTGTTTTTAAAACAGTTTATTTTCCATGGGATGCTATGGATAATGTAATATTAAAAGATAGTTTGTTAACTGTAGATTTTAAAACCAATAAGATAATTCAAATTGAAATAGTTGAAGCAAGTAAATTAACCGACGAATCTGAATTCAACCTCTTTTGCACAGAGCAGTTAAAAAGAAATGCCTTAGTGCAACAAGGCTAAAATTAATCACCATGTTACAACAAAGCCGATACATTTTATATTCAGATGGCGAAGGAAATATTTTTGAAGATACTTCGCTATATGTAACCGGCCGCAGTGGTTGGGATGCTTTGCCTGTGCCTGCTGATGAATGGATTGAATTACCAACGGGTGGAAATTTGTACGAGTTACCGGGCCGCAAAGGAATTGGAATTGATGTTGAAACAGGAGAAATGCGCCTTTGCGAAAAAGGTTGGGCTGTTGCAGCGTTCATTCCGCCGGCGCATACTGGTTTATATATGGCTGCATACGAAACTGAAAAAGATGCACCAACACTTCCTTTATTTTGTTACACAGCCGCAGGTTGGTTAGATGAAAAAATTTATGTGCCCGCAGTTAGAATTGAGCAGGATATTAGGCAGGAAGCTGAAGGTTATGTGGAGGAAATGATTGAAACCGGCACTAACAGGTTGCTGGAAGCATATCCACATAACAGGCTGATAAAACATTTAATGGAAAACTGCTGCATGACATACACCTGTCCGGCAGCAAGAAATTTGGCTATTGGCAGATGGGAATGTCCGGTACCTGTTTCACCTGCATGTAATGCAAATTGCATTGGCTGTATTTCTTTTCAGCCAGAAGAGGAAACAATTATAAGTACACAAGACAGGTTAACTTTTAAGCCTACGGCTGAAGAGATTGTTGAGTTTACAGTGCCTCATCTGGAAACTGCTCCTTTCCCTTTAATAAGTTTTGGCCAAGGTTGCGAAGGTGAGCCACTTTTAATGTGGGAAACAATCAGGGAATCGATTATTGAAATAAGAAAACATACGCAAAAAGGGAGCATCAACATTAATAGCAACGGTAGTATGCCCAAGGCTGTAAAAGCATTGTGCGAAGTTGGTTTGAACAGTATAAGAGTTAGTACAAATTCGGCCCGTAAAAATATTTATACTTCTTATTATCTACCTAATAATTACGAGTTTGAAGCATTGGCGGAAAGTTTGAAAATTGTACGCAGCTACGGCGGCTGGACGAGTATCAATTATTTTGTTTTTCCGGGCATGACTGATAGTATTG
>JBBQPX010000046.1:0-11942 GCA_038216775.1 Chitinophagales bacterium | reverse complement strand
GGTAAGGCATCATGGTTTCTAAAACTTCTGCATCGAGTGCGGTGGTTGCTGCGTTGTCGAAATAGATTCGAGCAACCCCAACCCGTAAAGGGGCTTTTTGCACTTCACTAGTAGAAGTATTATTCTGATTATTCATGCGCTTAATATTTTAAATTGCTTCTGCTTTTGTTTTGAATTGCATCTTAATATTTAACTGCTCCAAAGTTCCCCCTTCAGTGGGCGGAGGGGGTCCTTACATCATCTTCCCAATATCCTGCATCAATTTTTTTGCAATATTATCTGCCTTCGATTCAAAATCGCTTTCGGCATAAATACGAATAATGGGTTCGGTGTTGCTGGTGCGTAAATGCACCCAATCGTTATCAAACTCAATCTTTAAACCGTCTTCTGCATTTATTGGCTGTGTTTTATATAGCTCTTTTATTTTTTCAAAAATCGTATGTACATCAGTACCGTTAGCGAGTTCTATTTTATTTTTGCTGATGAAATAATCAGGATAGGTGCTGCGTAATTGCTTGATGCTTTTTTTGCTTTGGGCAAGATGCGTAAGAAAAAGAGCAATACCGATAAGCGCATCTCTGCCATAATGCAAATCCGGTACAATAATACCGCCATTACCTTCTCCGCCAATAACGGCGTTTACAGCTTTCATTTTATTTACCACATTTACCTCGCCAACCATGCTCGGGAAATATTCGCCGCCATGTTTTATAGTAACATCTTTCAATGCTTTGGTAGATGACATGTTGGAAACCGTGTTACCTTTTACTTTGCTTAAAATGTAATCGGCTACAGCAACCAAAGTATATTCTTCGCCAAACATGCTGCCATCTTCACAAACAAAACAAAGGCGGTCAACATCAGGGTCAACGGCTATGCCTAGGTCTGCCTTGTGCTTAACAACCGCTGAACTTAATTCTTTTAGATGCTCCGGCAGCGGTTCGGGATTGTGTGCAAAGTTGCCGGTTACTTCAGCATTAAGTACTACAATATCTGTAACACCAATTGCATGTAACAAAGCAGGAACAGCAATTGCGCCAGTGCTGTTAACCGCGTCAACAACCACTTTAAAGTTTTTGCTTTTTATAGCTTCTACATCAACCAGTTTGTAATTTACAACAGCATCAATATGTTGTTGTAGTAAGCTTTCGTCTTTTGAATAGGCACCCAACTTATCAACTTTGGCAAAGGTGAAATCTTCATTTTCTGCAGCAACCAAAATAATTTTTCCTTCATCACCACTAATAAATTCCCCTTTGTTATTTAAGAGTTTTAAAGCGTTCCATTCTTTTGGGTTATGGCTTGCGGTAATTATAATGCCACCGGCAGCTTTTTCAAAAATAACTGCCATTTCAACGGTAGGTGTGGTACTTAAAGCAAGGTCAACAACATCCAAGCCAAGACCGAGCAAAGTGTTTACGACAAGATTACTTACCATTTCGCCGCTTATTCTGCCATCGCGTCCAATAACAATTTTAGTGTTATCGCCTTTCTGTAATATCCAACTCCCATACGCTGCCGCAAATTTTACAATATCAACAGGGGTAAGGTTATCATTGGTTTTTCCGCCGATAGTACCTCTTATTCCCGAAATACTCTTTATCAGTGCCATACAAATTCCTTTTAGGGGGGCAAAGATAAGAAAACCGTTTTGAGTTTTGGTTTTGGGGTTTGGGCTTGCATTATTGTACAGTCAGTTATTTATTTAGATAATTGCCATTGTATTAATAACGCAAAACCCTAAACACAAAACCCATTAACTTTGCCTCATGCAAAAAACCTGGTTTAAACATTGGTTTAATTCGCCTTATTATCATCAACTGTACTTTAACAGGGATTATAAAGAAGCGGCGGCGTTTATAGACAAACTTATAGACTATCTTAAACCCGAAAGCGGCACACGCATGCTGGACGTGGCCTGTGGCAAAGGACGCCATTCCATTCAACTGGCAAATAAAGGGTTTGATGTTACGGGAATTGATTTGAGTAAAGACTCCATTAGTGAAGCGCTGTTGTCAGAATCAGAAAATCTTCATTTTTTTGAGCATGATATGCGCCTGCCCTTCTGGATTAATTATTTTGATTATGCATTCAATTTTTTCACCAGCTTCGGATATTTTAAAACCCGGCGGGAACATGATAATGCCATACGTACAATTGCGCAATCCATAAAAAAGGACGGCATTTTTGTTATGGATTTTTTAAATGTACACTATGCCGAAGACCACCTGATGCATCAATCGGAAAAAGAAATTGACGGGGTAAATTTCATCATTACCAAATGGTTTGATGAAACGCATTTTTATAAAAAAATTGTTGTGGAAGATGATAACCTGAAAGAGCCATTAGAATACACCGAAAAAGTGGCTAAATTTTCTTTGGGAGATTTTACCGAAATGTTTGCCTACCAGGGAATGCAGATACAGGAAGTGTTTGGCGATTATGATTTTGGTAATTATGATGTTAGAAAATCGCAACGGATGGTTATGATTGCAAAGAAGATAAATACTTGATTATTTTCTTTAGGTAATTTTTGTGTCAGGCAGAGCTTGTCGAAGCCGGCGTAATTTCGAAAGCCGCCTTTACTCTACTACAACCCCGCCTTCGACAAGCTCCCCGTATAAATCGGGGTACGCAGGCTGACAGCTTTTTGTAAAAGCAAATTCTATTTAAAATTATTTATTCTTATTGTTAATAAGCATCCACCTTGCTGTTTCGTAAAATGCTGATGTAAGCTGCGATAAATGTGCTTTTACAGAATCTTCCTGATTTTTATTTAGTGCAGGTAGGTTGCTGCGCACAGGCACTAATTCTTCTTTTTTTATGCGGATGTTTTTTCTGTAGAAATAGTCATCATTAACTACACCAATCCAACCCGGTGCATGGTAAATAATAAATGCGGCATTTTCTTTTTTGTTTGAGTCGAGAATATCTCTGCCCAAAGTTGTATTTAAATAAGGCTGCTGCATCATGCCCGCAATAGTTGGTAAAATATCAATTTGCGAAACTGCTTCTTGTCTTTTTTGAGGCGATAATAATGCTGGTGAATAAAACAATAAAGGCACATGCTCATCGCTTAAACGTTGTTCTGTCCATGCTTTTGGATAAATGGCCGATGCGTTTCCTTCCACACCATGGTCGCCGACAAAAACAAAAATGGTGTTATTGTAATAGGGCGAAACTTTTGCGGCTTCCATAAATTTTTTAATGCAGTAATCGGTGTAGGCAAAAGCATTATATTCTTTCAAAGTTTCAAAACCATATTTGGCGAGCGTGTCTTCATCAATTACTTGCTGTACAAAATCCTTGTCTTCTTCTGGTATATCAAACGGGCGGTGATTGTCTGCTGTTTGAATTATGGCAAAAAAGGGTTTCTCTTGCTTTGATAACTCCGCATTCGCTTCCAGAAACAAATTTTTATCGCTAATGCCCCACACATTAAGGTTGGCAGCTTTATAACTTCCTTCTTCATGCACATGCACATCTTTAATATTGGCAACTAATCCTTTAAAATTATTGAACTGACTTCGGCCGCCAATAAAATAATATTTTTCGTAACCATCAAAATCATTGATGATGGTGCGTTGATTTATCGACTCTTCATTACGGGTCGAAAACTTGGAGAGCTGCACATCTGGTATGCCGGTAATAGTTGCGAACACGCCACGTGCAGTGCCAAATGTTGGTGTAAAGCAACGGTTAAAAAATATGCCATCGTTGCACATTTGATTAAAATATGGCGTGCTGTTAAGCGGATTGCCGCTCATGCTGCTTTTGTACATGCTGAAACTTTCGCAAATAATCAGCACCACGTTCGGCTGGCTTTCAAAAGCCTTACTGCCGGGATGAACTAAACGGCTGTATCCTTTTTGAAAACTATTATCTTTTCCTAACTGTAAAAACTCCGATATAGTTTCGTAATATTCAGAAGCCTTGCTGTTATGGTCGGGATTTCTAAAACGTAATGTGGTAAAAAAATTCTGCAGCGGATTTAAAGCAAGGTTGCTTTTAAATTCATCATTTAAACTAAAAGCTCTGAAAAAATTTAAAGGCTTCATGGTAAAAAAACCATAAATAAACCAACCCAGCAAAAGTATAGCAGCGGCATGCCAACGACGGCGATAAGTAAACTTATGGATGTTTAAATTTTTCTCATGTACATCAACATGCGTTCTTCTAAACATCCAGATAATCATAATCGAAGCTCCAGCCAAACCTAACAAAATCCAAACTACAGGATAACTTTGCCAAACCATTTGCAGACTCTCTTTCGGGTCTTCAGCAAAAATTAACGCATCGGCATTCAGCCTTGCATTAATGTATGCAAACTGCCCAAAATCGGCGCCGTAAAAAAACAAAACTAGTAAGGTAACAACGCCGAGGTAGGCTGTCCACAGTTTTTTACTTTTTTCATTTTTAAATGGAGAAAGCCTTGGAAAAACTGATAGTAAAGCAATGGGTAACAAGATAATCGCTATCCAACGTAAATCATATTTTAACCCAAGGAAGAATGAAGAGCCAAGCTCCCAAATGCTGATGGACGAAGGTTTAAAACAAATAACAGTAGCGATTCTGAAAGCCGTAAATATGCACAGGTATATGATGAACAGTTTTACTATCCACTGAATGGTTTTGGGAACACGCCTCCTGATTAGCATAATTGATTATTTCCTAAGCCTTAACAACTCGGCGAAAATACTAAAACTGGCAGTAGAAATGGCTTTACCTTTACAAACAGAAGATTTTGTTATAAACGAACTTTATGTTTTGCAACTTAAAGTAGCTTGTGCATAGGCGCTAAAGTATTTATTTATATATTTGAATATCCACAGAAAATTTTTTCATGACCAAGGATTTATTATCAAAAAAAACTTTTTTAATATTATTAGCCATTGTTTCAATATTAAATCTCACTGGGTTATTTAACGAGATTCTTGAACCAGATGGCACTTTATACGCTGGGCTTGCAAAAGAAATTGCCAACAGCGGAAACTGGCTTAACCTCTGGATAAATGGTGCCGATTGGCTGGATAAACCGCATTTGCCTTTCTGGATGGCAGCCATGAGTTTTAAAATTTTCGGTGTAAATGCATTTGCTTACAAGCTGCCGTCTTTTTTAATGTTTTTTGTATCCATTTTTTATTGCTACAAATTGGCTGCAGCAATTTATTCAAAAGATATCGCCCGTTTTGCAACGCTTATTTATGCCACAGCTTTACATACCATTATTTCAAATTTTGATGGTAAGGTTGAAATATATCTTACAGCATTTGTAATTGCTTCTACTTGTCATCTATACAAAGCATTTGAAAATAAGTGGTTTTGGCATGTAGTAGCCGCAGCTTTTTTTGCTGCCTTAGCTATGATGACTAAAGGTTTGTTTGCTGTAATTACCGTAGCTGCTGGTTTTGTAATTTATTGGGTAAAAACAAAGCAATGGACCGAGTTTGTAAAATTAAAATGGTACGTTTTTGTTTTGCTTACGCTGATATTTATTTTGCCGGAGTTATTAGCACTTTACGCCCAGTTTGATATGCATCCGGAGAAAGTTGTTTTTGGGAAGACGAATGTTTCGGGCTTAAAGTTTTTTTTCTGGGATAGCCAGTTTGGGCGCTTCTTTAATAACGGCCCAATAAAAGGTAAAGGCGACCTTTCTTTTTTTCTACACACTACATTATGGGCATATTTACCTTGGTCAATATTTCTTCTGCTGGGTGTAATAAATCTTTTTTCTAAAAAGAAAACAAATGCAACCGACAACAGCAAAAGGTGGATAATAGGAGGCAGTGCTTTAATTAGTTTTCTGATGTTTTCGGTTTCAAAATTTCAACTGCCGCATTATATTGTTATTTTGTTTCCGCATTTTGCTATGATTACTGCAGCATACTTTGTGGAAAGGGCTTCGGCAAAAACGTTAAAAACAATGAATGTTTTTCAAACGGTATTGTTTGGCTTAATGGCTGCCATGGTTGTTTGGCTGGTTATACTTTATGGGTTTGATAATTATGTATGGTTTTTAGTTTTGCTTGCGGCAATTGCGGCAATTGTGGTTTTTTATAAAACTGATTCAGTTTATGTGGCAGTGCTGAAAAAAAATATTGGATTTGTATTGGTTGTGGCAGTATTTTTAAATTGCCTTTTGTATCCATCTATGTTACAATACCAAGCAGGTATGACGGCAGGGAAATGGATGAACACACAGTCTCATCAGCCAGCAGTAATGCTTTACAAATCCTTGCCTACCAGTTTTGATTTTTATTACAATGGAAAAATTGATTATAACGGTGTGCCGGCTGAACGAATAAATGCCGTTATCCCGGGTGATTCATTGTACATATTTTCTTACATAGCCGATTTAAAAGATGTAAATACGTCCGCAGAAAAGGTAACAGTTGTAAAATCTTTTCCTCACTTTCATGTAAGCCAGGTTAATGGAAAATTTATAAATTACAAAACCAGGAATACGGTGTTGGATACTATGGTTATTGCAGTAATTACTTCAAACAATCTCTTAAAATAACACAGTATGTTTTCATTTATTTTAAAGATGATAAAGTTTGGTTTGGTAGGTTTAGCAGGTATGGTTATTGATTTTGGTACAACATGGCTTTGCAAAGAAAAGTTTAGATGGAATAAATATGTAGCCAATGGCTGTGGGTTTACACTTGCCGTAATTTGCAATTACCTGATAAACCGCAACTGGACGTTTAGCAGCAGCAACCCTAGCTGGGTAAATGAGTTTAGTATATTTGTTTTAGTTAGTTTGATAGGGCTTTTATTAAATACCGGGTTTCTGTATTTTTTTCATCAAAAGAAAGACAAAAATTTTTACGTGGCAAAATTTATGGCAATTGTACTGGTTTTTGTTTGGAATTTTTTAGCTAACTACTTTTTTACTTTCAGATAAATTAATATTGCGTAATGCAGCAGATTATACATCTCGATAAAGAAATATTTAAACTGATTAACGGGCAATGGACTAACTCTTTTTTTGACTGGATAATGCCCTGGTTACGAAATTCTACTGTTTGGGTGCCGCTGTATCTATTTATACTTTTATTGATTGCGATAAACCTGAAAAAGAAAGCGATACCCATTGCTGCTTTCGCCATAATTACTGTAACACTTACTGATTATTTAAGCAGCAAAGTATTTAAACCATACTTCGGTCGTCTTCGTCCTTGCAGCGACCCAGACATGGCAGGTGTGGTTCGGTTTTTATTAGACCATAAACCTGCCAATGCAAGTTTCACCTCTTCTCATGCGGCCAATCACTTTGGTATTGCCTTTTTTTTTTTCTTAGTGCTTAGGCCTTTTTTTGGTAACTGGATGTATTTGTTTTTTGTCTGGGCTTTTTTTATCTGCTACGCACAAATTTATGTAGGTGTACATTACCCGTTTGATATTTTGGGTGGCACAATTGTGGGTTGCTCAATTGGTTATTTTACTGCGTATATCGTTAATAAGAAAATATTGGTTAGGCCAAACCTGTTTTAGTTGCAGAGTACTTATGCTTGTATTAAGAGACATCTTTATCACTACTGTTATCTTTCTAATATTTAGGATAAAGTTTAAAACTTCTTCGGTTTTATTCTTTTTTTGGGCGGTCAGCATTTCTTTTTCCTAAGTGTATGTGGGTGTGCATTATCCGTTAGATATTACCTGCGGAGCAATAATTGGAATAGTTATCGGATATTTGTGCGGAAAATCGTTTAACAAAAACTACGGTTTATTATAAATATTATGGGTCCACTGATTATTTTATTGTTATTGATTATTTTAAACGGTCTTTTGGTGATGAGTGAGATTGCCCTTGTAAGCGCAAGAAAGGCAAGGCTTGAAAGCCTTTCAAATAAGGGTGATGCAAAAGCAAAAGTGGCACTTACCTTGGCAGAAAATCCGGAGAAATTTCTGGCTACCGCACAGATTTTTATAACCCTTATTGCTATTTTATCGGGTGTGTATGCCGAAAGAAAATTAGGACCATATGTGGAGCCTTTTATTGCTGGTATAGATTTTTTTAAACCTTATGCAGAAACTATTTCAACAGTTTTAATTGTTGTAGTTGTAACTTTTTTGTCAATTATTTTTGGTGAGCTTATACCTAAAAGATTGGGTATGCTGCAGGCAGAAAAAATTGCCCGTGTTGTTGCAGCACCAATGAATTTTTTATCTATTATAACGCTGCCGATTGTTTGGTTGCTTTCAAAAATTTCAGTATTATTTTTTAAGCTTTTAAATATTAAAACCAGCAGCGACAACTCCGTTACAGAAGAAGAAATTAAAGCGATGGTTGCCGAAGGTAGTGAGCATGGAGCCATTGAAGAAGAAGAAAAGGAAATAATTGAAAGGTTATTTCATTTGGGTGATAGAAATATTACATCGCTAATGACACATCGTACGGATATTATATGGTTCGACCAGATGCAAACTGTACAGAATTTCCGTGACAGATTTGATGCGCTTACTTACTCAACCTATCCTATCGGAGATAAAGTTGTGGATAGTATTGTAGGTGTTGTTTTTGTAAAAGATATTGTAAAAGCATCAGCATCAACATTACTTAAAGATTTGGCTAAGCCTGCTATGTTTGTGCCGGAAAATAACAGTGCTTACCAATTGCTTGAAAAATTTAAATCTTCTAAAATACACAGTTGCTTTATTGTAAATGAATATGGTACGCTAGAAGGTATGATTACGCTGAATGATATACTGGAAGCCATTGTTGGCGATGTGCCCCAAAACGGACAGGAAGAATATGAAATTGTTAGGCGGGAAGACGGAACTTTTTTAGTAGATGCGCAAATACCTTTTTACGACTTTTTAAGCCATTTTGAGAAAACAGAATGGATGAATGAAGGCGAGCAGGATTTTGATACTATTGCAGGCTTTGTTTTGCATGAGTTGAAACATATTCCCGTTACCGGAGAACGTTTTGAATGGAATGGATTTGATTTTGAAATTATAGATATGGATGGTCAGCGTATCGATAAGCTATTAGTAAAAATATCAGCGGATATTAAAGAGGAAATGGAGGATTAGGAATTCAAGAATAAAGAGTAAAAAATCAAAATCTCAAAGAGGAAAACTCAAAACTCAAAACTGTATTTTTCTTCCGGATTCACCAACTTAGTACTCTGCCTTTTTCCATTTACAATGGCATGTACAATGCTCATTTGTTCATTTTTGTATTCAAACAAAATATTGTCGGTTATATCAAGTTTTTTTACTGATGGGATGTTGCTTATTTGGTAGTAACTCTCTATTCCTTCTTCATCCTGCTCGTAACCTATAAATTGTAAAGTGGTTTGTTTCCCATCAGCCTTAATTTGCAAATGTTTTTGTACATATTCGCTAACTAATTTATTCATGGCATTTTTGTCCTTGGGATTTAGCAAATCAACGGTTCCTTTATAAGTCTTGCGCAACGTTTTTTCAAAATCATCTGTAAAAATCTTGCAACTTATTTCAAGTGTTTTGTCTTTGGCATTGTGTTCAATTTCTGTAACACTTACAAAAATTGGATGGAGTGCAGAAGGCGCCGATGTAAAAATAAGGCCGGTAACCATTAACCATTTAAATAAAAAATGTACCATTTAGCAAAGAGATTGATTATAATTCGTTTCTTTAAAGCAATTTGAAAAGCGAAACTAATGTAATCATCCAACTTTTATCCCGCTGATGCAGAATTTAGGTTTTTATTTTGATTTAGGATGGCATCATATTTTGGCGTGGGATGCGTTAGACCATTTGCTTTTTGTGTTGGCATTAAGTGCAGTTTATTTAGTTAACGATTGGAAAAAAGTTTTAATCCTTGTTACTGCATTTACCGTAGGGCATTCGTTTACACTAATATTAAGCATTGTTGATATAATACGGATTAGTGACAAACTGGTAGAAATTTTAATTCCATGCACTATTATCATCACCGCAGGGTTAAATTTGCGGCAGAAGGATTTTGATTCAAAATCTTTACAAAGAAATTATTTTTTAGCCTTTTTCTTTGGTTTGATACATGGTTTAGGCTTTGCGAACGCCATCCGTTTTATAATGGCTAAAGACGAAAGTATAGGAGTTGACCTTTTAGGATTTAATCTTGGTTTGGAAGCGGGGCAAGTTGTTGTAGTAGCAGGAATTTTGTTACTAAGTTTTATAATTGTAAACGTAGCCGGATTCAAAAGAAAATGGTGGGTTTGGTCAACATCAATTTTTGCAATAATACTCTCCACAAAAATGATTTGGGAGCGGGTTTAATCTAAATAAATTTAAACACTAAATATAATACATGAAATGAGCAGGCAGAACTTTTGCAATTAGAAAATTTTTTCGATGCGAATTACACGTGACAAAAAACAATAAAAAGAAACACATGAAACAATTAACAGCTTTTGCTTTTTTGCTTTTTAGCGGCATTGGTGTTAATGCACAGGACATTAAAAATAATCCTGGCAGTAACCACGGCAACCGTTTTGAGCAATTAGGGACAATTTTGCCAACGCCAAATGAATATCGTACGGCAAGCGGTGCACCAGGACCAAAATACTGGCAGCAGCGTTGCGATTATGATATTACATGCGAATTAGATGAGCCTAATCGCCGATTAACTGGTAGCGAAACAATTACCTACTCAAACAATTCGCCAGATGTATTAACTTATTTGTGGCTGCAGCTCGATGAGAATGAGCATAGCAATACAAATAATTCCGGCTATCAGAACAGTAACTACATGCCTAAAAGTATTACTGAAGCAGACATTTCAAGGTTTAAGGGTAAAATAGATAAAGACCGTGAATACGGCGTTAACGTAAGCAGGGTTACAGATGCTTTGGGTAAAGCTTTGCAATATACCATCAACAAAACAATGATGCGTGTTGAGTTACCTGTGTCTTTAAAGCCTGGGCAAAAATTTATTTTTAAAGTTGATTGGTACTACAATATTATTGAAAGAACAAAATACGGTGGTCGTGGTGGCTTCGAGAATTTTCCTGAAGATGGAAATGATTTGTACACTATGACGCAGTGGTTTCCACGCCTTTGTGTGTACAGCGATTTTCAGGGATGGCAAAACCACCAATTTGTGGGCAGTGGAGAGTTTGCTTTGGTTTTTGGTAATTATAAAGTAGCTATGACGGTGCCTGCAGACCACGTAGTAATGGCAACTGGCCAGGGACAAAACTATCAGCAGGTTTTATCGCCAGCGCAATTTGCTCGCTGGCAAAAAGCGCAAACTGCTACAGAACCTGTAGAAGTTGTAACGCTTGATGAAGCCGTTACCCGTGAAAAACAAAAATCAAAAGAAAAAAAGACCTGGATTTTTAAAGCAGATATGGTTCGTGATTTTGCATGGGGCAGCAGCCGCAAATTTGTTTGGGATGCTATGGCAGCCACGGTTGAAGGCAAAAAAGTAATGTGCATGAGTGCTTATCCAAAAGAAGCTTACAGCCTTTACCGCAAATACAGCACAAAAGCTGTAGCGCACACTATTAAAAGTTATTCAAAATTCACCATACCATATCCGTATCCTGTAGCACAAAGTTTAGAGGCTGCAAATGGAATGGAGTACCCGATGATATGCTTCAACTTTGGCCGTACGGAAAAAGACGACAATGGCAGTTACGGACCTAATTCTACTTATAGCGAAGGAACGAAAAACGGTATGTTGGGTGTTGTGATACATGAAGTGGGTCATAACTTTTTCCCGATGATTATTAATAGTGATGAAAGACAATGGACATGGATGGATGAAGGCCTGAATTCATTTTGCGAATATTTAACGGAAGAATTGTGGGATAATAAATTTCCGGTAAGCAAAGGTCCTGCATACAAGATTGTAAATTATATGAAGCTGCCAAAAGATATGCTGGAGCCGATTATGACTAATAGTGAAAATATTATCCAGTTTGGCCCAAATGCTTACAGCAAACCATCAACAGGGCTTAATA
>JBBQPX010000045.1:0-12130 GCA_038216775.1 Chitinophagales bacterium | reverse complement strand
ACAACAGGCAGCTATGATTTGTATTATCAGATAAACAGCAATGCTCCGGTTATGGAAAGCAGTGCTGTACCTATAGCTGCTCTGGGCATCCGCCAATATACTTTTACAACCACAGCCGATTTTTCTGCGGTAGGTATTTATAACATTAAGGCCTGGGTTAAAAGAGCCGGCGATGCGCAGATTCTGGATGATACAGCATCTGTAACCATTAAGTGTATTGCAAATCCGCTGCTTGCATTACCGGTTATTGATGACTTTGAAGGCGCGATAACAAAAGAATACTTTGGAACAAATATCGGCCTCGATGGTGTTGACCGTGCGGATTTTAAAACAAATTCTGTAAGAGGGAGGGCACGTACTTTTATTAATACAGGAATTTCTTACAGCGGCACAAAAGCAATTACTTTAGACCAGTTTCCGGTTGGAGCTTTAAGTACCGATAGTCTTTTAATGACTTACAATCTGGGCAATTATGTAAGCGGAGAACAATTGAGATTGGATTTTTATTATAAAAATCACGGCAACGAAAATAATCCTAACAGCAAAGTATGGGTGCGTGGCGGCGATACAAAACCATGGGTGCTGGCTTACGATTTAATTGCAAACCAAGCGAGCCTTGGCGCATATAAACATGCTGTAATAAACATAAATGATGTGCTGGATACAGTATTGCCGGCACAACCGATCAGTACAAGTTTTCAAATAAAATTTGGAGAGCAGGGTAATACATCGGTTAATAATGTAAATCCGATTGTTGACCAGGATGATGGTTATACTTTTGATAATATCGGTATAAAACAGGTAACAAATGATATTGGAATTACCCGTGTTATTTCTCCATCAGTTAGTGGATGTGGCATTGCAGGTCCGCAGGCTATATCAATTGAAATAAAAAATTACACTGGTAGCTCTTTTACAAACGTGCCGGTTTACTATAATGTAAATGGCGGCGGAACTGTAATGGAAACAATAGCTTCATTATCTCCCGGCACAACAACTTTTACTTTTGCAGCGCCCGTAAATCTTTTAGTAAATGCTGATTATAATTTTAATTTCTGGTTGCATGAAGCAACAGATAGTTACGGCAGCAACGACAGTATTTTAAATTATAATCTGCACGTAAGCCCAGTCATCAATACATATCCTTATCTGGAAGGTTTTGAAGCCAATGAAGGAAGTTGGTACACAAAAGGCCAGAACACAAGCTGGCAATGGGGTGTGCCTGCAAGCGTTGTTATTAATAAAGCAGCAAATGGTAATAAAGCCTGGGTTACTAATTTAACCGGCAATTATAATACTAATGAAATTTCTTACCTGTATTCACCGTGTTTTAATTTGGCTGGATTAACACAACCTGTTTTATCATTCAGTCATATTTACGAAATAGAAGACGGCACGCCTGCAGATTATAACTGGCTGGAGTATTCAACTGATGGAGGTGTAACATGGAGTAGGGTTGGCGTTTACAATGCCGCTGGTAGTACAAACTGGTATAATGACCCTACGGGTAAAAATCAGTGGCGACCATCTTTAAAAACATGGCATGTTGCCAGCATTCCCTTACCAACAACGGGTAATAATATCCGTTTTCGTTTTGTGCTCACAAGCGATATGGGTTATAACCTGGAAGGTGTAGGTATAGATGATATACATATTTTTGACAAAGCTGCAGTTTACAGCGGTTCACCAATTACAGGTATTGCACAGCCGGTTAGTGGCAGTAGCTGGATTAATTTTATGTCGGGTGTTACAAGAGTGGTTTCTATAAATCCTAACGGAAATAATATGGGTAATACTACTGTTGATGTTTATCCAGTTACAGGAACTGTTCGGGTTGCCAACAATCAATATTATTTAAACAGAAATATTGTTATAAAACCAACAACGCAACCTTCATCAAATGTTACAGTGCGTTTTTATTTTACCGATGTTGAAGCCAAAAGTTTACTTGCAGCATCAGGTTGCGCAGGCTGTACAACAACCAAAGATCCTTATGTACTTGGGGTTACTAAATATAGCGGACCATTAGGGCAAGAAAACGGAACGCTGGTTGATAATGTTGGTGGAACTTACGCTTATATTCTGCCGGCGAATACCGAAATTGTCCCTTATGATAATGGCTACTATGCAGAGTTTTCAGTTAGTAGTTTCAGCGAATTTTGGTTAAACAATGGTGGTGCTGCCGGCGACCAGTCTTTGCCTTTAAATTTGTTGAGTTTTGATGCAATAAAACAAATGAAAAAAGTATTGCTGCAATGGATAACAGAAAATGAAATAAATGCAGACAGGTATATTGTAGAGAGAAGTGGCGACGGCGTTAGCTATACTGCAATTGGTAGCGTAACTGCATTTAACACAGTTACTAAAAATAATTACAGCTTTACGGACAATCAGCCTTTGCCGGGTTTAAATTTTTACCGTTTAAGAATGATGGATAAAGATGCAAGCTTCCGTAATTCGCCCGTAAGAAAAGTGAATTTTGATAATGCAGGTATTGATATTTCTGTGTATCCGGTTCCCGTTTCAGATGGAAAACTTTTTGTTGCGTCGTCTGGTAATATCACCGGTAACGCTGTGTTGTTTGATGCGGCAGGTAAAGTGATAAAGTCTTTTAAACTTAATGGAAATAATAATTCTCTTGATGTTAGTGGTATTGCAAAAGGCTCGTATCAACTTAAAATAATAACATCAAACTCAACCGAAACAGTTAAGATAATTATTCAATAGCTGGCAGATTTTTTTGATGCTTCCGTAATTTTTTATTGCGGAGGCATTTTTGTATTAAACTATTTGTAACTTCCCACAAACATTAACGATGGCATTACTACCGTGGCGAACAGGGAAAGTTATCCGCATAGAAGATGAAACACCCACTACTAAAAGGTATTGGATTGAAATACCTGAACTCACTTCCTTTGATTTTATTCCGGGGCAATTTGTTACGCTGGATTTGCCGATACATGAAAAAGCAAATAAGCGCTGGCGCAGCTATTCTATTGCATCGTGGCCGGATGGTACCAATATATTTGAGTTGATAATTGTGCTGGATAAAATGGGAGCTGGTACCAATCATATTTTTAATCAAATTGGCGTGGGTTCAGAACTAACTTTCCGCGGAGCCCAAGGTGTATTTACTTTAAAAGATCAGCTTGAAAAAGATTTGTTTTTAATATGTACAGGTACCGGTATAGCGCCGTTCAGAAGCATGATTAATTATATTAAAAACAACAATATTCCACATAAAAATATAACGTTGATTTTTGGTTGCCGTACAAAAGATACACTCTTATATTACGACGAAATGAAGCAACTCGATGAGTCGGTTGCTGATTTTAAGTACATTCCTGTGTTGTCAAGAGAAACATGGGATGGTCGTTCGGGTTATGTGCATGATGTGTATGAAGAGTTGTGCAAAGAAAAGCAACCAGCAAATTTTTTACTCTGCGGTTGGCGTGGTATGATTGACGAAGCCAAACAAAGAATAGTTGATATGGGTTACGACAGAAAAGACATTCACGTGGAAATATACGGTTAGGCCGGTAAATATCTAACATAAAAAAAATGATTTTAATCATCTTAGGTAATGATAAATACGATAGATGTAAATTGACCTAAAATAGATTTTTCTTTCTTAACTTGTATCATTAAAAAATAATAATAATTCAGTTTTTATGGGTGCATCTTCTATGATTGTTTTAATATTGGCAGCACTGACATTTTCTTCAATAGCTGTTATTGTTGCAAAGCTGGTTACTAAATACACAAAAAATCCGCAAAAGGGTCAGCCATACGAATGCGGTATTCCCACACATGGTAAAACTTGGATTCAATTAAACGTAGGATATTATCTTTTTGCATTAATATTTTTAATTTTTGATGTGGAATTGATATTTATTTTTCCTTGGGCAGTTGTCGCCAAGTCTGTTGGCTGGGTTGCTTTGATAGAGATTGTAATTTTCTTTTTTATATTATTTATGGGTTTTTTATATGCACATAAAAAAGGTGCTCTTAAATGGAAGTAAACACCCCCTAAACCCTCTAAAGGGGGAACTTTTAGTGGGAATATAATTGGGGAACACAAATGAAATGATTTAATGAGTAATGAAACAGAAAATATAAAAGTTTCTCCTATTTCCCCTTCAGGGGGTGAGGAGGTCTTTCCAGGGCAGATAACAGAAACTCCCGGAGGAGGCATTGTGCTTAGCAAACTGGATGACATTATCAACTGGGCGAGATCCAATTCTTTATGGCCATTAACATTTGCAACCAGTTGCTGTGGCATTGAATATATGGCCGTAGCCGGTGCTAAATATGACTTTTCAAGATTTGGTTTTGAGGTAGCACGTGCCTCTCCACGCCAGGCAGATGTGATCATCATTGCAGGTACTATTGTAAACAAGATGGGACCAGTGCTAAAAAGATTGTATGATCAGATGGGCGATCCAAAATATGTTATTGCAATGGGCGCCTGTGCCATAAGCGGCGGGCCTTTCTTTTACAATACTTATTCCGTTGTAAAAGGCGCAGATCACATAATACCAGTGGATGTTTACGTGGCCGGTTGTCCGCCAAGACCGGAAGCCTTGTTACATGCATTAATATCACTGCAGAAAAAAATAAAAGCCGGAATGACAAGAGAACAAATAAAGTCGGGCATTTAAAATGAATAACGAAGAACTGAAAACCAAAATTACTGAACTGCTTCCTGCTGCAACTTTTGACGAAAGCGGAGAGTGGCTTAATATTAATATTGAGCCATCGGATTGGTTGTCTTTTGCCAATCAGCTTCGTAATAATGATTCCTTATATTTCGATTATCTTTTTTGCCTTACCTGTATTGACTGGAAGACACATCTCCAAATGGTATATCATCTCAGCTCAACAAAGTATCGGCACAATATTGTAATCAAATCAAAAATGGACAGTGCCAAACCTGAAATTGAAACCGTAAGCCATATTTGGAAAACGGCAGTGTTTCATGAAAGAGAAGTGTATGAAATGTTTGGGGTTGATTTTTTAAATCATCCCGACCTGAGGTTATTAATATTACCAGATGGATGGGAGGGAAAGAACCCGATGCGTAAAGATTTTGAAGATGCGGTGAATATGATAAAACTATAGAGCCCCCATCCCCTGAAGGGGAGTAAGGCAACAGTTCAATATTTTAAAATTAATAGAATTAGGAAAAGCTTTGTTAACCATAAAACTAAATTTTCCCACTTTAGGGGGTAGGGCTCATGTTTGAAGAAGTAGGCACAACAACCGAAGGCGATCTCATCATTAATGTAGGACCACAACATCCTGCAACACATGGTGTATTGCACTTAGTTATTACTTTAAATGGTGAGACAATAAAAAAAGTTGAACCACATCTTGGTTATATTCATCGCTCCATTGAAAAAATGTGTGAGAGCCTTACTTACCGGCAGTTCATTTATGTTACAAGCCGGATGGATTATTTATCTGCTCATATTAACAATCAGGCCTGTGCATTATGCGTTGAAAAAGGTTTACAGGTTGAAGTACCTGAAAGAGCGCAAGTGATCCGTATTCTTATGGCCGAACTTACCAGAATTGCTTCGCATGAATTGTGGTGGGGTGCCATGGCCATGGATATCGGCGCATTTACACCCTTCTTTCATGCCTTCAGAGAAAGAGAAGTGATTAATGAAATTATGGAAGAAACCTGTGGCGCCAGACTAACAATGAATTACAGTGTACCCGGTGGTGTGATGCAGGAACTGCATCCCGATTTTCAAAAGAAGGTAAAGGAATTCATTGTTCTTTTTAAAAGCAAAATTCATGAGTATGACGAGCTGGTAACCGGCAATATTATTTTTCAAAACCGGATGAAAGGCGTTGGTGTATTATCAAAAGAAGATGCGATATCATTTGGCTGTACCGGCCCAACGGGAAGAGGAAGTGGCGTAAGTTGCGATATCAGAAAATTATATCCATATGATGGTTACGAGAAACTGCAGTTTGATGAGATAGTAGAAACAGCTGGAGATTCGTTTGCACGGTACATGGTGCGGATGAAGGAACTCCGCCAATCAATACATATAGTTGAACAATTAATAGATAATATTCCCGAAGGTGATTTTCAGGCAAAAACAAAAGCCGTTTTAAAATTACCTAAAGGAGAGTTTTACCAAAGAGTGGAAACAGCAAGGGGTGAACTTGGTGTGTACATCGTTAGTGAGGGTGGTATGACGCCATACAGGATTAAGTTTCGTTCACCCGGATTTTCTAATCTCTCAGCATTGGATACGATGGCAAGAGGAAGTAAGCTGGGCGATTTGGTGGCCATGATGGGAACACTGGATTTAGTAATACCGGATATTGACAGGTGAAGAAAAGCCCCCTCCGCCCCCTAAAGGGGGAACCAGCGGAGATGTGTAAAACACAATTAGTGTTCATTAAAGATTTGGTGTACAAGAGTGCAACGCCAATGAAGTAAAATAGAATTGAAAAAGTTTGGACAAAAAAATAAAACATAATCTACCCATTTCCCCCTTTAGGGGATAGGGGCTCATGTGGAGCTTAACAAACATATCGTCTGCAATTCATAATTGGTTGAACCATACGTTCAATTCAACATGGGCATTGATCTTTGAAATGGTTATTGCGGGCATTGCTGTGATTAGCTTGTTTGCAGTTTTGGGTTTAGTGTTGGTGTTGATGGAAAGAAGAGTTGCTGCCTGGATGCAGATCAGACTTGGACCTAACCGTGTGGGTCCGTTTGGGTTATTACAATCGGCAGCGGATACTGTAAAACTGTTGGTGAAGGAAGGCATGACACCAGATGGTGCAGATAAATTTTTATTTAACCTGGCACCATTCATAGCAATGATGGTAGCCATGTTATTGATGGCACCAATTGCTTTTGCAAAAGATTTTCAATTATGGGATCTCAATATCGGGGTATTATATATTTCGGCTGTTTCCTCAATAATGGTCATTAGTATTTTAATGGCGGGTTGGGCAAGCAATAATAAATATTCTTTAATGGGTGCTATGCGCAGCGGCGCACAAATTGTGAGCTATGAATTATCTGCGGGTTTATCCATTCTTACCATTGTTGTTTTAACAGGCAGTTTGAATATTAATGATATTATTATGGCACAGGCCGATGGCTGGTGGATTTTTAAAGGACATATTCCCGTAATCATTTCATTTGTGATCTTTATTATTGCGGTAACTGCCGAAACAAACAGGGCTCCTTTTGATCTTGCAGAAGCAGAATCTGAATTAACCGCGGGATTTCATACAGAATATTCGGGAATGAAATTCGCCCTGTTTTTTTTAGCGGAGTATATAAATGTATTTATTGTTTGTGCAATTGGTGCCACATTGTTTTTAGGCGGATGGATGCCATTTCACATCGGGCATTGGGAAGCATTTAATCATGTAATGGATTATATACCATCCAGTATTTGGTTTTTTGGCAAAACGTTTTTTCTAATTTTTGTTATTATGTGGTTTAGATGGACGTTTCCGCGTTTGCGTATTGATCAGTTACTAAACTTAGAATGGAAATATTTGTTGCCGATAAGTATGTTTAATTTGTTGCTGGTGACTGTTATTGCGATTTTGGGATGGCATTTTTAAGCACCCCCTCCGCCCCCTAAAGGGGAAACTAAGTAGAAGATTGATTTTTTTTAAAGTGCATCGAAAAATATTTTAATTATTGATTCTTAATTATGAATGAAGACTTAAAAAATAAAGACTCCAAAACTCCCCCTTCAGGGGGTTGGGGGGTAATACAATATTTTAAGGATATTTTTTCAGGAGTAAAATCACTCCTGGTGGGCATGCGCCGCACCGGTTATTATTTTACGCATCACAAAGAAATCATTACACAAGAATATCCTGACAATAGGGATACGTTAGTATTGCCGGAAAGATTTAAAGGTGAAGTAGTATTAACCCATGATGAGAATAATGAGCATGCTTGCACGGGTTGTACGGCCTGCGAACTTGCCTGCCCAAATGCAACCATAAAAATTGTTACCCAGTTTGATATAACGCCCGAAGGCAAAAAGAAGAAAGCATTGGACAAATTTGTATATCATCTTGAATTATGTACCATGTGCAATTTGTGTATTGTGGCCTGCCAGACAGATGCAATTAAAATGGCGCAGACATTTGAGCATAGTGTTTATAACAGAGCAGACTTAACAAAAATTTTAAACAAGCCTGGTTCAAAAATCAGGGAAGGTGTTGAATAATAATGAGTGGACAAACCGTTATATTTTATTTGCTTGCTACGCTTACTTTAGTATGTGCGGTGCTTGCTGTAAACACCCGAATGATTTTTAGGGCGGCTATTTATCTGTTATTTTCATTAATTGGAATTGCCGGTATTTATTTTTGGATGCAATATGAATTTATTGCCGCGGTGCAGATAGTGGTTTACGTTGGAGGTATTGTGGTGCTGATTATTTTTTCTATTTTCCTAACCCAACAGGCTGGCGAACAAATGCCTGAACAAAAAATTGGCAGGCAGATATTTTCTGCACTTGCGGCATTTTGCGGATTTGCATTGGTGCTTGTTCAATTAGTGCAGCACGATTTTGTTGCAACCGGCAATGCGGCAATAGAACCGACTGTGTCAAATATTGGTTATCAAATGTTAGCTGTGGATGATAAGGGTTATGCGTTGCCTTTTGAAGTAGTGAGTATTTTACTACTGGCTGCGTTAATCGGCTGTATTGTAATAGCATTAAAAACAAAATCTGAAACGACAGTATGATAGAACCAGGATTATATCATCTTTTATTTTTGAGTACCACACTTTTTTTTATAGGTGTGTATGGTTTTTTTACAAGGAGGAATCTGATTACAATGCTGATGAGTGTGGAGCTGATTTTAAATAGTGTGAATTTGAATTTTATCGCATTTAATAAATATTTATGGTTCGATAAACTTGATGGATTGTTTTTTGCCATTTTTATAATTGCCATTGCTGCTGCGGAAGCTGCGGTTGCAATAGCCATAATTATCAATTTGTACAGAAGCCATAAATCTATTGATGTAGAAAATGCGGAGGAATTAAAATACTAAATGCCAAACACGACTTTAATACTGCTTATTCCATTACTGCCACTGGCAGGCTTTTTAATGCTTGGTATTTTCGGAAGAAAATATTTTGGAAATACGTCGGGTATAATTGGAACAACATTATTGTTGATATCAACTGCGCTTGCTTTATACACCGCCTACGGTTACTTCTTTGAATTTGGAAAAGTTGACGGGGTTTATCAAAAACTCGTTCCGTTAAAATATACATGGCTTCAATTTTCGGAAGGGGTATCAATAGATATGGGAATTATTCTCGACCCAATAACCTGCATGATGCTAGTTGTTGTAACCTTCATTTCTCTGATGGTGCATATTTATAGCTTGGGTTACATGAAAGGCGATGAAAGATTTCCGACTTACTATGCATTTCTCGGATTATTCACTTTCTCCATGTTAGGGCTGGTTGTTTCATCCAATATTTTCCAGATATACATTTTCTGGGAGCTTGTTGGTGTTTCTTCTTTTTTACTTATTGGATATTACTACGATAAACCAAGTGCTGTGGCGGCTTGTAAAAAAGCCTTTATTGTTACACGCTTTGCAGATGTTGGCTTTTTAATCGGCATATTAATTTTATCTTTTTATGCCGGCACGCTTGATTTTAATACATTAATAGCTACTTTAACTTCGCCAGAATCGACAGGTTTTAAAAGTGCAATCACCGCTTCTTTTTTGGGTATGTCTGCTTTAACCTGGGGATTGGTTTTAGTTTTTATCGGCGGTGCCGGAAAGAGTGCTATGTTTCCGCTACACATCTGGTTGCCCGATGCGATGGAAGGCCCAACACCTGTTTCAGCATTAATACATGCGGCCACTATGGTTGTTGCCGGTGTGTTTTTGGTGGCTAGATTATTCCCAATTTTCGCCATTTCTGCGCCATCGGCTTTAACGCTGGTTGGTTATGTAGGTGCAATATCTGCATTGATTGCAGCTATCATTGCCTGCACGCAAACTGACATAAAAAGAGTGCTTGCATATTCCACTATGAGCCAGATTGGCTACATGATGTTTGCATTGGGCGTTTCTAAATACGGTGGAGAAGACGGCTTGGGTTACACGGCTTCTATGTTTCATTTGTTTACGCATGCGATGTTTAAAGCATTATTGTTTTTAGGCGCCGGTTCTGTAATTCATTTTATTCATAGCAACGAAATGAAGGATATGGGCGGATTGAGAAAGTATTTGCCTATCACACACATTACCTTTTTAATTGCCTGTCTCGCTATTGCGGGAGTGCCGCCGTTTGCGGGTTTCTTCAGTAAGGAAGAAATTTTGTTAGCCGCTTACCAGCATAATCAAACTATTTATTGGGTAGCATTAATTACATCAGGACTAACGGCGTTTTATATGTTTCGTTTATACTTTAGTATTTTTTGGAACAAAGACGCTCAAGTGCATGGCGAACATAAGGGCGAAGGCGGTATTGCAATGATGTTGCCATTAATACTTTTGGCTGTTGGTGCCGCTTTTGCCGGGTTTATTAAGTTTGGTCATTTCGTAAGTTCTGATGGTACAATATTGGAAACGGAATTTCATTTTATGTTTTCAATTGCGCCAGTAGCTTTAGGTTTAGCTGGTATTTTTATTGCCTTGTGGATGTATAAAAAACAATCAGATAGACCAGACAAAATTGCAGCTTCTTTAAACGGTTTATACAAAACGGCTTATAATAAATTTTACATTGATGAAATCTACATCTTCATCACACAAAAAATAATTTTTAATTTAATAGGAAGACCTGCTGCATGGTTCGATAAAAATGTTGTTGATGGATTGATGAATGCAACGGGCAATGGAACAAAAGATATTTCTGAAAGCATAAAAAGTTTTCAATCGGGTAAAGTTCAATCTTATGCCATTTACTTTTTGGTAGGTGTTATTGGGTTGGCCGCATTGTTCATCTATTTATGGAAGTAACCAAAGGAAGTCAAGTTTTAAAAACTTGACTTCCTTAAAAAAACAAAATGAATTTATCGTTACTGATATTATTGCCATTACTCACAGCAATCATCATATTGCTGATGCGTAATGCTGCCCAGGTAAAATGGGTTGCATTAGCAGGTGCTGCTGTGCAGTTTGTGCTTGCTTTTGTTTTGCTATTTCAATATAGAGCAGAAAGGCTATTAGATAATAATTCTCAAATGTTATTTGAGAAACAGTACAATTGGTTTCCATCATGGAACATCAGTTTTCACGTAGGTGTTGATGGGATTTCTATTGCTATGATTTTACTTACGGCATTTGTTGTAATTGCTGGTGTACTGGTTTCCTGGAACGTAAGCAAAATGACTAAGGAGTTTTATTTTCTGCTTATATTATTAAGCCTTGGTGCTTATGGTTTTTTTATTTCTCTTGATTTATTTATTTTATTTTTCTTTTTAGAAATAGCTGTTATTCCAAAATATTTACTCATTGGTATTTGGGGAAGCGGCAAAAAGGAATACAGCGCAAACAAACTTGCGTTAATGTTGATGGGTGGTTCTGCATTGGTATTGGTGGGGTTACTTGGTATTTATTTTTCTGGGCCAAAACATAGTTTCGATTTAATGACTTTATCGCAACTAAATATTCCGCTGCAAACGCAAATGATTTGTTTTCCTCTATTGTTTGTTGGTTTTGGGGTATTTACGGCGCTGTTCCCATTTCATACTTGGGTACCCGATGGGCACTCCTCGGCGCCAACGGCTGGGTCTATGTTTCTGGCTGGCATCTCGATGAAACTTGGTGGCTATGGCTGTTTACGTGTAGCAACTTACCTTATGCCCGATGGCGCAAAAGAATATGCAACGATAATTATTGTACTTTCTGTTATTGCCATTTTGTACGGCGCCTTCGCCACTATGATGCAGAAGGATTTAAAATACATCAATGCTTACTCATCTGTAAGTCATTGCGGATTTGTTTTGCTGGGTATTGGCATGCTCACCAAAACATCTATGACGGGTGCAGTAATGCAAATGGTTTCGCACGGCTTGATGACGGCCCTTTTCTTTGCCGTTGTTGGTATGATATACGAGCGCACCCATACAAGGCAGGTAAACGAAAT
>JBBQPX010000044.1:0-12190 GCA_038216775.1 Chitinophagales bacterium | reverse complement strand
CTTCGGTTTTCAATAAGTATTTTGCAACAGCCTTTTGCTCGGCCATTGGCGCCCACGCACCTAAATGACTGTTTATGGCACGCATTTTTAACAGCACTTCAGCCGGCCCAAGTGTCCAACCAACACGCACGCCGGTTGCAGCAAAAGCTTTACTTATACCATCAATAAAAATGGTAAATTCCTTCATCGCAGGGTTAAGCGTAACAGGGTTGTGATGCTCTGTATCTCCAAAAGTAAGTGTCCAGTAAATCTGGTCGTACATCAGGTATAATTTCTTCTCTCCTTCGCCACGAGTTTTATTTTCGGCAATAACCAAATCGCAAATGGCACTTAATTCTTCTTTGCCAAAAGTTGTACCCGTTGGGTTTAACGGAGAGCAAACAGAAAGCAAAACAGCTCCTTTAATATGCTCCTTTATCTGCGCAGCAGTAAGCATAAAATTATTTTCCTTTTTTGCTTCCAGCATAATATGCTCGCCCTGCGTAAAATGCACATAGTGATTATTGTTCCAGCTCGGCGCAGGATAAATAACCTTATCGCCTTTATCAACAATGGCTCGATATAAAGCATAAATTAACGGTCTTCCGCCAGCGGCAATTAAAACTTCGTCCTGCGGATTATAATTTAATCCAGCTCTCGATGACATGAATGCCGCAACAGATTCCCGTAAATCAAGATTACCTTCCGCAGCCGGATAAGTTGTAAAGCCATCTTTATAAGCAGTAATTATTTCTTCCTGCAGTTCGGCTGGTATTGGAAAAATTGAAGAATCAAAATCGCCAATAGTATAATTGTAAATTTTTTCGCCTTGCTTCATTTTTTCTTTAATAGTAGCGCCAAGGCGAACGATTTCTGAAGCCTGCAAAGTTTCGGCCAATACACTCAATTTAAGATTACCCATAAGCTTGTAATTAATCTGCAAAAATAAAATTTTAAGAGGGGATGGCAAAGAATAAAAAAACGGCCCAACAGGGCCGCTTTTTATTACTATTAAAATGTTTCCAATATTTATTCAACTAACTTATAAGGCTTAAATAAATTTATCTGTGTTTTTTCAACAAGTGTTTTATAATCCTGCCACTTTTTATTAAAAAAAGCATTGGTTTTTTGTACAGCTTCGCTCACAAGGCTTTCTGCTTCTGTAGCCATGCGCATTTCCTGCTGGTCGGGTATTTTGGCTTTGCTTAGTACTTCTCCACGGGCTTCATCTAACTTACCATTTACAGTTAACTGGTAAATAGTACCGTAGCCTTGCTTTTCTTGCGGCTTACCAAAAATAAAATTACGAATGCTTTTTATTGAATCGCCCATAGCCTTGCCCACTTTGCGTAAGCTGTCAACATCTTTACCCTCTTCATTTTTTAATTGAGCTTCTACTTTAGCAATAGTTTCTTCAGCTTCGGTAAATCGGTCGGTAATTTCAGTTAGGCGTTCTGTGCTTTTATTAAGCCTATCCAACATCGCCATTTTTGCATCGTATATGACTTTATTTGCAGGCACATTTGGGTCGGCATTTACAACAATATTGGTTGAGTCCATCTCGTTGCCTAAACTCATTACCAATTTATACGTTCCGGGAAAAACCGGAAAGCCCCTTGGCTCTTGTGCATCAGATTTAGGTTTAGGAGAATTTGGCCCACGGATTCCTTTCATTTCAAAACCCCAGTATGCCCTGTTAAATCCTGTATCAACCTTAAATTTTAAACTGCGAATAACTTCATTCTTTTCATCATAAATTTTTACAATCGCTGAATCTGCTTTCGCTTTCTTTAAACTATCTGCAGGCTTTACAAAGTAAGAATAAGATGCACCTCTGTTGCGATTATCACCTTCATATAATCCCCATTTGCTCCAGTCGTAGCCAGACTGTGCCCTATAATTGGCCATGTAAGCCGCAGGGGCCTGAAACAAGGTTAATTTTTTTGTGAAGCTATTGCCAGTATTGGCTGCAGCTTTTCTTAAACCCCTGATATCGTCAAAAATATAAATTGCCCGGCCGAAAGTTCCCACTACTAAATCAGCCTCTCTTTCCTGTATGGCCAAATCGTAGGTTGAAACAGATGGATAATCATTTTTCCATTGCTGAAACGTGGAGCCATTATCAAAACTTATCCAAAGGCCATGTTCGGTACCAACAAAAATTAAATTAGGTTCTACCGGGTCTTGTATCATACACAAGGCATAACCTTTTACTTTGTTTTCATCAATCATCCGCTCCCAGGTTTGGCCGTAATTTTTTGTGCGGAAAATATATGGTTTAAAATCAGCCCTGCGATAATCGTTACAAACAACAAAGGCCTCGCCTGCATTGTAGCGGCTTGCACGTATTTGGGGTACCCATGCACTAAGAGGCATTCCAGGTATTTTGCCACGGAAATTTGTCCATGTTTTACCTGCATCTTTGCTCAACTGCACATTGCCATCATCAGTACCAATCCAGATTATATTTTTGTCCTTGTTTGATGGTTCAATGCAAAGTATAGAATTGTAATTTTCTGCCCCGGTAATATCAACCGAAAGCCCACCGTTTTCCGCCTGGTTCTGTTGTACTTTATTATTGGTTGTTAAATCCGGTGAAATTATATCCCAGGTTAAACCTTTGTTGGTGCTTTTATGTAAAAACTGGCTGCCAAAATAAATTGTTTTCGAATCGAAAGGATCTTGTGCAAAAGCAGCATTCCAATTAAAACGTAAAACAGTTTTTAAATCGGGTGCAGGTGGCTGAATGCCCATTCTTTCGCCGGTAATTATATTTTGTTTTCCCAAATTTCCTTCCTGGCTCATGGAGTAAATCCAATCATTGTTATCTGGGTCGGGAGATGCATCGAAGCCATCGCCACCACCAATGTTTTCCCAATAATAATTTCTTATACCGCCACCGCTGCGCCACAAGTATGCAGGGCCAAGCCAACTACCATTATCTTGCAAACCACCCATTACGTTGTAGGGAATTTTGTTATCAACATTAATATGATAAAATTGTCCTACGGGTATACGTTCGTTAAAAATCCAGTTACGGCCACGGTCGCAGCTTATGCCAATACCGCCATCATTCCCATCAATAATAAGGTTAGGGTCCAGCGGGTTTATCCAAAAAGCATGATGGTCAGGATGAATACCACTGTATGGAATAATGGTACTGAAAGATTTTCCACCATCCTCACTCATGGTGATGGTTTGTTTGATGTTGTATAATCGGTTTTCGTTTTTTGGATCAACACGAATATCCTGAAAGTAAAAAGCACGGTTGGTTACTTCACTTTTATCGCTGTTTACAAGCTCCCATTTAAAACCACCATCATCAGATTTATATAGTCCGTTTTTTGTGGCTTCAATTAATGCATAAACTCTTGTTGGTTCGTTATAAGCCATAGTCAAGCCAATTCTACCAAGATTACCGTCAGGAATGCCATCATCTTTACCAAGTTTTTTCCAGTTTTTTCCACCATCAACAGTAACATACAAGCCACTACCCTTTCCGCCACTGTAAAAACTGTAAGGTGTACGCTGGTGTTGCCACATGGCCGCAATTAATTTATTGGGATTGGTTGGATCTATTACCAAATCGGCGCAGCCGCTGCTGTCGTTGGTATGCAGAATAAGTTTCCAGGTATCGCCACCATCGGTTGTTTTATAAACGCCCCGCTCGGGGTGTACACCGTAAGGATTACCAATTGCCGCCACATAAACTGTGTTCGGGTCCGTAGGGTCCACAATAATGCGATGAATATTTTTTGTTTTTTCCAGACCAAGCATTTTCCACTTTTTTCCACCATCCATCGTTTTATAGATACCCTCGCCAATACTTACAGAGTTGCGTGGATTGCCCTCGCCAGTGCCCACCCAAACAACCGAAGGGTTACTTTGCTGAATGCAAACTGCGCCAATGTTAAGGGTTGGTTGCTCATCAAAAACAGGAGTCCAGTTACTGCCACTGTTTTCGGTTTTCCATACGCCGCCAGATGCTGTACCCAGGTAAATTAAATCTGGGTTTGTATAAAGTGCGTCAATTGAAGTTACACGCCCACTCATACCGGCGGGGCCAATGCTACGTGGTTTTAAGTTCTTAAACTGATCTAAAGAAATTTTTTGCGCAAAGCTGCTAAGGCTGATGATTGTTAATAGTACTAAAAAGATGTTTTGTTTTGGTTTCATCATTATTGAGGTTTAAACAATGAAGATGCAAAAAAAACGCCGTTGATACAAATGAAATGTATGAACGGCGTTTTATAAGTGGGATTATCTATTTCTCTTTTTTATCAAAATCTTTCTCTGCTTCCTTAGCTTTTTCTCCCACGGATCCTGCGGAAAAGTCGAGAATAACGGAGTTAATGCAGTAACGCAAACCGGTAGGCGGCGGACCATCATCAAAAATATGACCTAAATGTGCTTTACATTTGCCGCACATAACTTCGGTTCGATTCATACCATAAGTATTATCTGGTGCATAAATAATGCTGGTCTTATTTATCGGCTCAAAAAAACTTGGCCAGCCGCAACTGCTATCAAACTTACCGTTGCTATTAAATAAAGGATTGCCACAAGCAGCGCAATAATAAGTGCCGCCTTCATTGGTTTTCCAGTATTTACCGGTAAAAGCACGCTCGGTTCCTTTTTCACGGGCTATATTATATACATCTGCCGGCAGAATTTTTTTCCATTCGTCGTTGCTAAGCTCAACACTTGCTGTATCTGTTTTCGAAAAAACAGGGTTTTCTTTTTTATCTTGTTCCATATCTGATGTTTTTATTTGCTTATTTGAAGAGTTTGTGCAACCAATAATTACCATAGAGAATATACCCGTTGCGAAAATTAATTGACGCACATATGAGATAACAAAATTCGCTATAAATAGTTTCTAATGTACGAAACATGATAAATTAAAGATTTTAAATAGAATAATGTTACTGTTAATGAAAATTTAAAGTTCGATTGTTATATTTGCTATCTTCACAAGGATATAATGCTTATGTTTAATTTAATTTTATTTGGGCCTCCGGGAAGCGGCAAGGGTACACAAAGTGAAAAACTGATTGCTAAGTACGGCTTAAAACATCTTAGTACCGGCGATTTACTCCGCAGCGAAATTAACAACCAGACACCACTCGGTAAAGAGGCAAAGAATTTTATGGATAAGGGCCAGCTCGTTCCTGATGAAGTTGTAATTGGTATGATAAGTTCGGCACTGGATGAAAATCCTGAAGCTAAAGGTTTTTTGTTCGACGGCTTTCCACGCACACCTGCACAGGCAAAAGCACTTGATAATTTATTGGAGTTAAAGGGTGCACCAATTGCGGCTATGCTTGCACTTGAGGTAAGCGAAGAAGAGCTGGTAAAGCGTTTATTGAAAAGAGGCGAAACCAGTGGCAGAAGCGATGATAATAACGAAAATGTAATAAGAGCACGTATTGTTGAATACCGTACAAAAACAGAAGCAGTAGCAGATCATTATCATGAATTTGATAAAGTAGTTATGATAAAAGGCGAAGGCTCCATTGACGATATTTTTGAAAGGCTTTGTTTGGAGATTGATAAAAGAGACTGATTTAAAACTAAAATATAAATTGAAAGCACTCTGTTACGGGGTGCTTTTTGTTTTAATTTGTGATATTAAAGAAAAAACATGGACACGCAAAAACTACAGTTTGTAACAAAAGGTTGTTTACCATTATTTAAAAACATAACCGCTGATGCCCAAGGCAACTGGGGTATAATGAATGCGCAACAAATGGTGGAACATTTGGCGGTATTTTTCGATGTGTCTAACGAAAAAATAAAATTTGATTTGGTTACACCTATTGAACATTTACCAAAGTATAAAGAGTTTTTACTTAGTGATAAAGAGTTTAGGGAAAATACAAAAGCGCCAACCACAGTTATTGGCGAAGAAGCTTTACCATTGCAGTTTGCCACCATGCAAGAAGCTTTGCAAAACTTGGAAAAATCGATAGCTTACTTTGAATTATATTTTAAAGATGAGGCAGAAAAGAAAACATTACATCCGGTTTTTGGCGAATTGAATTTTGAAGAATGGGTCTTGTTGCATTATAAACATGTGAGGCATCATTTGAAGCAGTTTGGGGTGGTTGATTAATCAACAAGAAGGTCTAAATTCTCATGGAAAAACTAAAATCATTGAGCTAGTTTTTCTAAAACCTTACTGTACTAGTTTTTAATATTTTCATAATGTTGAGACAAATTCATGTTATCAATCTGTTCAGGTTTTGCTAAGACCGCCAAAACCGACAAAACTTCTTTCAAAGCTTTCTCATCATTCAGATTAGCGATTTCATTGATAGCCGCTAATTTCATTTCTGTAATACTCATAACCTTATTTTTAATATTCAAATTTACTAATTTCATTTTGTATCTGATAAGCATTGATAGTTAAATAGTAGATTTGTAACAAACGATTACTTAAGTATGAACAAACTCGAAAACTACATATCAGGCAACTGGATTACCGGCGATGGTGACGGACAGCAATTATACAATGCAGTTACCGGCGAAATAATTAGCGCAGCTTCAACCAAAGGGCTGGATTTTAAAAACATTTTAGCATACGGCAGAACCGTTGGTAATCCGGCTTTACGGAAAATGACTTTTCATGAGCGTGGCAATATGCTTAAAGCGTTGGCGCTTCATTTAAGAAATCACCTGGATAAGTTTTACGCCATCAGTTATAAAACCGGTGCTACCAAAGCAGATAGCTGGGTTGATATTGAAGGCGGCATCGGAAACCTTTTTGCCAATGCATCGCTGCGCCGCAAATTACCCAACACTACATTTGCTGTGGATGGAGATAGCCACAACTTAAGTACAAACAATACTTTTATGGGTACGCATATTTTGGTACCTAAAGAAGGAATTGCCGTACACATCAATGCATTTAATTTTCCTGTTTGGGGCATGCTGGAAAAAATTGCTGTGAATTTACTGGCAGGTATGCCTTGTATTGTTAAGCCGGCAACAGTTACCAGTTATTTAACCGAAGCAGTTGTAAAAGAAATCATCGCCAGTAAAATTTTACCCGAAGGTGCGTTGCAATTAATATGCGGTAGTGCAGGAGATATACTCGACCATGTAACATCGCAGGATGTGGTAACCTTTACAGGTTCTGCATCAACAGGGTTGATGCTAAAATCTAATCCCAATATTTTAAAAGAGAATGTGCCTTTTAACATGGAGGCAGATTCTTTGAATTGCATTGTGCTTAGCAACGATGTAACACCAGAAATGCCGGAGTGGAGTATTTTTATTAAAGAAGTTAGAAAAGAAATGACCTTAAAAGCCGGGCAACGATGCACCGGCATCCGCAGAATATTTGTACCCGAAAATAAAATGGAAGATATCTGGAAGGAGATTGGAAAATCACTTTCGCAAACTGTAATTGGGGATCCCTTGAATGCAACTGTAAGAATGGGGTCGCTTGCCGGGCAAGGCCAACGCAATGAAGTAAAAGAACAAATACAAAAGCTGCTAGCATCTTCTCAAATAGTTTACGGCAGTTTAGATAGCGTGGAAGTAATTGATGCCGATGCAAATAGAGGAGCTTTTATGAGCCCGGTACTACTGATGAACGAAAACCCTTTTGCAGCAAAGGAAGCACATGAAGTAGAAGCATTTGGCCCGGTTAGTACCATCATGCCATACAAACAAACCGAAGATGCAATTGCTTTGAGTAAGCTCGGAAAGGGAAGTCTTGTTTCAACCATTGTTACTGCCGATTATAAAATTGCACAGCAATATGTTGTTGGTGCAGCATCGCACCATGGTAGAATTTTAGTGTTGAACAATGAATGTGCTAAAGAAAGTACAGGGCATGGTTCACCATTACCCTTGTTAATACATGGTGGCCCCGGCCGTGCCGGTGGTGGCGAAGAAATGGGTGGGTTGCGTGGCGTGAAACATTACCTGCAACGCACTGCCATACAAGGTTCGCCAACAACTATTACAGCCATAACCAATGTTTATCAACAATATGCCGAGGGGAAAAATCCGGGGAAGCATCCATTTACAAAATATTTTGAAGAGCTGGAAATTGGCGATCAGATTATCACCGAAAAAAGAACCATCACATCAGAAGATATTGATAAGTTTGCCGACTTGAGCGGCGACCATTTTTATGCCCATATAAAAACTACCGATTTTGAAGGCACTATGTTTGAGCAACAGGTGGCACATGGTTATTTCATTATGAGCATTGCCGCGGGCTTATTTGTAGATAGCTACGAAAAAAATCCGGTGTTATTAAATTACGGTATTGATGAATTACGGTTTACAAAACCGGTTTATCCTGGTGCCGAAATTTATATTCGCTTTACCTGCAAAGAAAAATTGCTGAATGATAAAAGAGTAATAGAAAAACCAGAAGACTTTAAACGTGGTGATGATATTGATAAAGGCATTGTAAAGTGGATGGTGGAAATGCTCGACGAAAGTGATGAGATTACTGGTGTGGCAACCATCTTAACCATGGTGCAGAAGAAAATACAATAAAATTACCCTAAAAACTATACGCTTGCAGAGAGCAGCCCGTTATTTTTTTTACTGTCTTTTAATGTTGTGCAGCAAACCCGTTATTGCGCAAACGCCAGCCTATAAACATTACGATGTAAGTAATGGCTTGCCAACAAACGAAGTGTACGAGATAAAGCAGGATAGCAAAGGGTTTCTCTGGATTGGTTGCGACGCTGGACTGGTGCGGTATGATGGAAATAAATTCCGGCTACTAACCAACAAACAAAACCGCGGGCCTGCAGTAACCTGTTTACGGGAAGATAAACAAGGGCGTATCTGGTGCGCAAACTTTAGTGGACAAATTTTTTTTACCGATGGAGATTCGCTTCGGTTGTTTGAGCCCTGGGAAAAAAACTACAAAAGCAATTTTGCCGAAATTACTATCGACGATAATAATTTTTTGTATGTATCTAATTTTCAGAATAAAATATACAGGTACAACCTTGGCAACGGCGAAGAAAAAGCGGCTGTTGATGATAGCGAAATAAAGCTACTGCCATTTACCACCCACAACGGAGCTGTTCTTTTTACTTCGCTTACTAAAGGCCAGGTAAAAAGAATTACTAATTTGGGAACGGAAACAGTTTCGATTATTTACAACAGTTTGCTCAATAAAAATTTTCTTATTGCTAACAATTTTGTTTTTTATAAATCGCTTAAAAACAAAACAACATTGGCTTTTCAGCGATATAGTGCAGTCAACAAACAAGCCGCACTTTTTTATTATGAGCAGGATAAATTAATTATGCATCCGGCAACGGCTGTGCTGGAAAAATTTAACATCAGTATTTCCAGCTGTTTTTATGATGATGATGGAAACTTATTTATTGGCACATTGAATGAGCTGCTTTGGTTAAAGAAAAGCCCTGCTGGGCAATGGTACCTGTTTAACGTATCGTTACAAGGCAACGGCATTTCCTATATTCAGCAGGATAAAGAAGGAAGCATATGGATTGCAACCCTAAAAAACGGACTCTTTAAAATTGCTAATAAAGATATTTGGACCATACCAGAGAAAATGCTGGGTTTAAAAACAGCAGGCATTAATCATTTAACAACTGATGGTGGGCAAACCATTTTTGGTGCAGCTACCAACGGCGATATATTTGGTTTTAATTTAATTACAAAAGTAAGTTACCTGGTTACAAATCCCGAGATAAGAGATGCTCAAGCACTTGAATACAACTCAATAAACAATGAACTATTAATTTCAAAAGCATCCACCTATATTTATAACCTAAACGCAAAAACAACAACTAATATTGGTAAAATATCCAACAATGCAAAGGATTATTATATTAAAAAAGATGGTGTTGTTTTTAATTCCGGTTCTGGCATAACTGCTTTTTATATTGCAGACAATTTAATGGGAAAACAAAACCTATTACAGCAATTTGATACAATCTACCAACCGGATTATGTTTACAGGTTTGCCGGAAAAGAAAGATTGACCATTTCGCAGCAACGTAGCAAAGGTGTTTGGTACCAAGAAAAAGAAAGCACTTTATGGGCGGGTTATGTTGATGGACTAATTTACTATGAGGATAAGAAACCGGTTAAATTTATTGACCCCAAAAACCGGCAACCTGTTATTGCTACAGGCTTTGATGAGTCTGCCGACGGAACCATGTATGTTGCTACTGTTGAGCAAGGCATTTATGCGATAAAAGGAAAGAAGATTGTGAATCATTTTACTATCGCCCAAGGCTTGCTTTCTAACAGAATCAAACGCATACGTTTTGCAAATAAAACTCTTTGGATTATTTGTGGTGGTGCAGTGCAGGCATTGGAAGTAGAAACGGGTAAAATAAAAACAATCAATACTACCGATGGATTGTTATCGTCAGAAATTTTTGATGTAGAAATATTACACGATACTGTTTATGTAGCTTCGGCTGGAGGCCTACAGTTTTTTCCGGCAAGTATCGAAACAAAAAATCTTGTTTATCCGGTTAGCATGATAACAGGCCTTTTTGCTGACGATGTTAGTTATTCAACCGATAAGAAAATCCAACTTGACTATCATACAAAAAACATATCGATAACGCTGCAAGGAATTGCATTAAAAAGCGATAGTCGGTTCACTTACCAGTACAGGCTACTACCAGATGAGAAGAATTGGATTACCGTTTCGGCCAGCGAAAATATAATACGATTTTCATCATTATCGCCAGGTAAATATATTTTTGAAAGCCGCGTAATAAATGAAGATGCTATAGTAAGTAAAGACAAAACCGAGATAGTTTTTACCATTAAACAACCCTGGTGGTTTCAGTGGTGGTTTGTACTACTGGCTTTTATCAGTACAGCCTGTCTATTGTACTTGCTATTTAAATTTCGATTAAAACAAAATCAGCAAAAATTAAAAGAAGAACTCGAAAAATCAAAAGTGCAAGAGGAGCTTCGTCAGTCGCAATTGGTTTCGCTAAAAGCGCAGATGAATCCGCATTTTATGTTTAATGCGTTAAACTCTATTCAGGAATTTATTTTAACCAACGAAAAGAGACAGGCAAATATGTACATGGGCAAGTTTGCCGATTTAATGCGTATGACGCTGGATATGAGTAACAAAAAAGAAATTGACCTGGACGATGAAATAAAAATACTTGAACTGTACCTACAGCTTGAGGCCTTGAGGTTTGAGGAAAACTTTAAGTACAAAATTTCGGTTGGCAAAAACGTAAATACAATCGACATAAAACTGCCCTCCATGCTTATTCAACCCTACGTTGAAAATGCAGTAAAGCATGGTTTACTGCACAAACAGGGAGAAAAAAAGTTGGCGGTAGATTTTAATATTGATGATGTGGGTTGCTTAAGTTGCACCATAACAGATAATGGTATTGGCCGCAAGCGAAGTGGCGAAATTAATGAAATGCGCCAGAGTCGTTACACATCCTTCGCTACCGGCGCCACACAAAAAAGGCTGGAACTACTTAATTATGAACGCAACGCTGCAATAGCAGTTGTGTATGACGACCTGCAAGACGGTAATGGTAATGTAGTAGGAACAAGCGTTACTATAAAAATTCCGGTTTAGTCCGTCTTTCTCTATACCCACTTTGTGGTATTCGCTCCCGTTTACAAATTTAAACACACCATTCACAAACAACATTTTAATGCGCTTATTTACCGTTGCATATTTGTTTTATAAAATAAACTGTTATGCAAAAACTTGTTTCTCTTTTATTATTGTTTCTCTCTTTTTCTGCCTCGGCACAATACAAAAGCCAGTTAGAATTAATTAAAAAATTTCCAAGTGGTAACTATACTGTTTATCGCTTTGATAACCGTAAACTTGATAAAGTAGGTAAGCTTTGGCCAATTACTATAAATATGGGTAGCAATGGTTTGGTAGAAACTGTTGTGATAAAAAGGTCGGGAATAATTGACGAAGAGTTTAAACCCGATTTAAAGGAACAGCCTGGCTACTTTGCTTTTGAAACCACAAAATTGATGTTTTTAGAAAACTATGCTGTGTATTATAAACAAAATGTGAGCTATGATGGAAGTACACAATACGACATATTATATGAGTTTATACCCGAAGGAGGAGGTCCGCAGGACATGAAAGATGCTTCTGCCGACATAGCTGCTTACCGCAAAGCAACACTAAACAGTCAATCAGGCACCAGAGCAGACATTGCAAAAAACCAGGAAGAAACCGAAG
>JBBQPX010000043.1:0-12211 GCA_038216775.1 Chitinophagales bacterium | reverse complement strand
ACCTAAAGGAGCAAGATTATATGCTCTCCAATAGCTGTTATCAGTATGTAATCCACCTGCATTACAACTAACAGAGTTACCTACAGTTATTGCCGTAGATGATGATTGCGTTAAAGCAACCGGCGCAAAACCTGCAGAATTATAAACTGTTAATAATGTAGGGTCGCCTTCACATATCGTTGTGCCAGGATCTGCTACTATTATTAAAGAAGGATTTGGATTAACTGTGATAGTGAATGAAGTGGGGGCACCAGAACAGGTAGATGCACCCGAACTTAAACCTGTTACATTTAGGGTGTAATTACTAGCAGTACCACTTGGTGCAGTATTAATATTGGAAGACCATACTACAAGCACAGCGGAAGCACCCGATGCAAGGTTAAATGAATAATTAATTCCTGCAGGAGCAGCCGGCGTACCGGTACTGGTATATGGATCAGCTATATAATTAGTAGCCATACTAGCAGGATTAAACGTTCCTAACCAAGCGCCTGACTGAATGTTTGCATTAGTTAAATCGGTAGTTGTTAATGTAACTGATGCGCAGGCAGTAGCCCCGGTCGTATTTGTTACTGTGTAAGTATCATAAAAATAAGGACCTGTTCCAAATGTTGTAGGGAAAGGTCGTGGAGTAGCACAGGTGCCACCTGGAGCTCCTGGTCTGTTCAGCCTTTGCGCCATTGTTAAATCACCAGCAACTAATGAACCTGTTAATACAATCGGTCCACCTGGGCCACCACCTGGTAAACTTGGTGTTACCGTAATGGTACCTACTATTGGAGCAGCCGTTGTGTTGGTTGCAACAAATGATGGTATATTACCTGTACCGCTTGCAGCAAGACCGATAGCAGTGTTATTATTTGTCCAGCTGTAAACAGCTCCAGGTGTGTTACCCGTAAAGTTTACTGCTGCTGTATTTGCTCCTGCACAAACTACTTGGTTTGGAGGCGTATTTACTGTTGGTGGCACACATACAGTGCTAAAAGTAACTGTGTTATCAGTACTGGTAGATGCTGTGTTACCAACTGGATTAATAGTACCAGTTGCAACGTTTGCAGGCACAGTGGCTATCACTGTTCCATTAACTGTCATACCTGATACTGCAACATTATAAGTAGCTCCTGTACCGGTAACAACTTTGGTAGTTGCTCCTGCAGTTCCCGACAAGGTAACACCAGTAGCAGTAAAACCTGTAACAGGCTCACTGAATACTACCGTGAAATTAATTGGAGAAACTGATGTAGGATCAGCTTGGCCAGCAGCCTGGTTAATTGTAACGGAAGGTGGTACCGCAGCGCCGCAGGTTCTAGCCAGCGTAAATGGACCGCTACCAGAACCAAAACCTGTTACTATTACATAGTAGGTTACAGCGTTAGTTGTGGTAAAAGTTACCTGCGATTGTAAACCACAGAAATCGTCATTGCCTGTTACACAAACCAAGGCAGCACAAGTACCACTAAATACACCAATCTTGGTATCATAACTAGAACCGCACAAACTTAAAGTAGTTGGTGCGCCATTACCAACAAATTTGTACCACACGCTAGGAGCGGAACTCAATGTGGTAACACAAGTGGGTACAACGTCGAGAGTAGCTCCAACCGTTGTGCCGGTCAGGGTTTGTCCACAATCAATGTTAATAGCTCCGGAACAATCATCATTGCCGGTCGCTAAGTTATAAGTAACCGTATTGTCTGTACTTGTTGATGCGTCGTTTCCTGTAGGATTAACAGTACCCGTTGCGGCATTTGCAGCAACTGTTGCAATTACTGTTCCGCTAGAAGTCATACCAGATACTGCAACATTATAAGTAGTTGGTCCACCTGTAATAACTTTTGTAGTTGCTCCTGCAGTTCCTGTTAATGTAACACCTGCAGCAGTAAATCCTGTAACAGGCTCACTAAATACTACAGTGAAATTAATCGGTGAAACTGATGTAGGATCAGGTTGAGCAGCAGCCTGGTTAATAGTAACCGTAGGGTTTGCACCTACTACCGGTGGAATTTTCGCAGTCCATAAACCACGTCCGTGAGTTCCTGCAACAATCGTACTATCACTTGCACGTATTTTAAGCATGTAAGTTGCAACAGTTGGGAATGTTGTTTCTGGCAACCAATTTGTGGCCGCTCCACTGATATTAGTTGTAGTATAAATACCAGCCTCTGTTGCTAAATATATTTTTGCATTACTACCTGGCTCAAACATAGCCCAACGAACGGGCATATCTGGTAAATCTCCTTCAACATTTGTCCATGAAGTACCTCCATTTGTAGTTACCCAAACACTGGCTACGCCATAATTTGAATATGTAGCAACTAAATTATTGTCATCTGTACCTGTATTAACACAAATGATTGTACCGCCTGGGAAACCTGCTCCTGTGATATCGGTTCCTGTTACAGATGCTCCTGTATTTGCATTATCTACCCTGAAAACTTTTCCGTTGTTAGTGCCTATAAATATTCTGTTGGCAGTATAAGGAGAGTATTTAGTAGACAACAAAGAGCCTGTCATTCCTGTAACGGTAACAACAGTACTACCACCGACACCACTTGTATTTGCATTATCCCACCTACGGTATGCTCCAGCAGCATCACCGCAATACATAATATTTTGTGCATCATCATAATCAAATGGATTAACAAACTGACCTGCGCTACCAGATAAATTAATTGATGACCAAGTTGCACCACCATCAACCGTTCTGCGGTATTGGTTATACACATAACTTCCGTATTGAATTAACGGATTAAGTTGATTTATATGAACTATACAACCATCGCCACCTGTTACTTCTGTAGAATAACTAAGCCCGGCATTTTTAAGCTGATGTGTACCATTATCCTGTGCTCCTGCAAGGAGGTAAGGCGAACCAGCTGTTGGATGTATCGCTGCAGAATAAAACTGCTTTATTCCCAGATTCCTGTTTTTGGAAATAAAGGTTAAGCCATTATCCGTAGAATAAAAAATCCCACCATCGGTACACATAATCAATCTAGTTTGTCCCCCACTAACCCAGTATTGGGCATAATGATGATCAGCATGAACATAAGGTGCACTTGTTACCCAATATGTAGTCCTCACCCAGGTAGCTCCACCGTCTAATGACTTATAGGCATCTAAACCTCCTGTAATTAATTCGTTAACATTAGTTGGGTTAATGGCAAGACTGATATTATACCAACCTTGTGCTGCCAATCCCGTCGGCATTATTATTGTATTTTGCTTGGTCCAAGTAGCTCCGCCATCAGTTGATTTATAACAACTGTCGGAATAGCTAGCTGAATTTACAGTAACTGCGTATAATGTATTTCCCAATACTGCCATTTCGGTGCGTCTGGCAGCTGTGTTAGAAGTGCGGAAGCCGGTACCAGAAGTCCATGTACCTGCTGCTACTGTTGCAGGTGCAGTGGTATACCGTTGATTAACAAGCGTACCCAAGTACCCAAACATGGCATTTAAATTACCAGAAGCTGTAAATTCAAAATCAGTACAGCTTCTATTAGAAGTTAAATCGCTTGGTGTAATATCTGTCCAAGAAGTACCGCCATTAGTTGACCTGTATAAGCCGTTAGCCTGCGCTACTGGTACAGTGGTTGTGCGACATGCCAGATAAACATTACCAGCAGCATCGCAACCTATTTTAAATGAACGGATAAAATTATTGGTTGATGCCAAAAAGGTAAAACTCGTTCCTCCGTTGGTAGATTTCCAAACGCCAGCACCATAAACTGCATCGGCATTACTCGTTGGTTCGCCTGTAGCAAAATAAATAGTTTGTGGGTTTGTTGGATCCTGGGCAATTGAAGAAATGGCCAGATTTGAAAACCTGTCATTAATAGCAACCCAGTTAGGAGCTACTCCACCGGTAAGGAAATTGGTACATTTCCATATTCCACCAGCTACACCAGAAGCAAAAGCCGTATTACCTGAAGGATCGTTTAGGGTATCTAAAAGAAAACCCCTCATTCTACCAGAAGTATGACCTCCCGTATTTCCAGGTCCTCTGGTATTTCCGTTTGACGGACCAACACTATCGTATGTAGGACCACGCTCAACCCAAGGTAACGGTGCTGCAATAAGATTTGTTGAAGAAGCTTGTATTCTTTTTAACTGTTCAGTATGCTCTATTGCCGATTGCAAACGCTGGTATGGCACGTAGCCAAGAGCAGGGTCTTTCATCAGCTCTGCAGCCTGACGATCACGTTCTTTAGGATTGTCGCCGGTTTGAGCACTTACTGTGTAAAAAGAAACAAGAAAAAATAACGTAATTGGTAAGAGTAGTAATTTTCTCATTGTAACCATTTTTGAAGTGAGTAGTGTTTGTTTGTAAAAAGAATCTTTCATGTATTATTTGTATTTCTCTTTTATGCTAATTTAATTTCTGTTGATAAATATCTACTACCAGTATGTATGGCTGGCAAAAAGAATTGCAATAAGCATTATAGTAGCTGACTTTTTGATGAATTTATTAAATTTTCTTCCCGCCTTTACAACTGATAATTTCCAAATTTTGCAACTTTAAATCTTCTTTAACCAAAAAAAGAGTTATAAAAAACAAAATTTGCACACATAAAAGTAAGCCGACAGCAATAATTAAGCAAATTTATTTTATGAATGGCATAAATTTTTAATTAACGTATAAAGTTGTTTGTGAATGTGTATTCGGCTTGATTATCTATTGTTTTAACTGTGTTGGTGTTGTTTGTACCGATAAATTTAAAAACGTATGAAGTTTACAGGCTGTGCTGTTGCTTATATACTAATTTAGACTAAAGGTTAAAATCATATAAGGTTGATATTTTAACGCTGGTTTCAATTTGATGTTGGTTTTATAATTTAAAAAAATGCGGATTATTGAAAGTTAAAAAAAATGCTTTTTCATTCTTGAAATCAGCTGGTTTTTTATAATTAGTGGTAGTCACTCTTAAATCTTGCATTTAAAGGACTAAATTTTTTTACCGATTGGACAAAATATATAGTCCTATGTCGGCTGCGCCTAATTGAACTATTATTTTGATACCATCGGCATTTACCACTGTAAGATTTATAAAATATTGGCATATTTTATAAATCACATTGGTATGATTAGATTAACGGAATTTAATATTGCAAACATTAGTTACGAGCCGGATCTAATGATTTGAGTGCCAATAGAAAGGAGTTAGCATACGGGAGCGGCTATATCCTATAAAAAAAGAATTTACTTTATGAAATCTTTAAAAACTCCATAGTAAATCCTGATTTCTTACACAACCGGGGAGAATAAAATAAATACACCCTCTTCTCTTTCTTCAATCAGGTATGTTTTTAAGAAATAGCCTTCGCCACTGGTATTTCTTCCATTTGCAGCATTAAACTTGTATCTGTGTAGCGGACATACGAGATTACCAACCGCATCTATATATCCATTTGCCAAAATACCTCCGGCGTGAGGACATTTTTGAGTGCAGGCAAAAATTTTATTGTCTTGCTTTCCAATACAGATTTTCTTGCCCTCAACTTCCAGTTCAGTAAGGCCATTAGCTGAAAACTTAATTTCTGCAATGCTTTCTGCTATTTTAATCCAGTTATTTTTTTGAGATGATGGCATGTGGACTTAGTAGAAAAATTCTGCTTTATAGGGATATCTGATGCGATACATTTCCCTTACCTCGTTAAGAATTGTTTGGCGCAGGCCGTCGAGATTTGTGCGCTCGGTTGCAGACACAAAAACACAATGTCCTTTTGTTTCATTCTGCCAGCGCTGCTTTAAATCGTTTAGAATTTCAACCTTTACTTCTGGCTGAAGCCATTGGTCAAACGCCTGTTCTTCATATTTATCCATCTTATTAAAAATGGTAATCATTGGCTTGTCGTTGGCACCTAGTTCTGCCAGTGTTTTATTCACAACGGTATATTGGTCTTCATACTGCGGATGAGATATATCTACCACATGCAACAATACATCTGATTCCCTTACTTCATCCAACGTGCTTTTAAAACTTTCCACTAAATGATGCGGCAACTTGCGGATAAATCCTACCGTATCGCTTAATAAAAAAGGAGTTTGCTCAAATACAACTTTACGGGTGGTAGTATCTAGGGTAGCAAACAATTTATTTTCAGCAAAAACATCACTCTTGCTTAATGTGTTCATTAAGGTTGATTTGCCCACATTTGTATATCCAACCAACGCCACTCTTATAAATTCGCCACGGTCTTTGCGTTGCGTAACTGATTGTTTATCAAATTCGGCAAGGCGCTTGCGAAGCAGCCCTATTTTATCTTTTACAATGCGTCGATCAGTTTCAATCTCTGTTTCGCCGGGACCCCTCGTTCCTACACCGCCTCCCTGACGCTCCAAATGTTTCCACATGCCTTTAAGCCGAGGCAATATATATTGATATTGCGCCAATTCTACCTGCGTTTTTGCCTGTGCCGTTTTTGCCCTGCTGGCAAAAATATCGAGTATCAAATCGCTGCGATCAATTACTTTAACCTGCAATTCCTTTTCAATATTCTGAATTTGAGAACCTGTTAATTCATCATCAAAAATCACAAGGCTTATATTACCCTTAAGCAATATATATTGCTTAATTTCTTCAAGTTTTCCTTTTCCCACAAAAATTTTACTATCGGGATGAGGCAGTTTTTGGGTAAATCTTTTTACAGCAATAGCTCCCGCAGTTTCTGCTAAAAAGGCTAGTTCTTCAAGGTATTCGGTAACCATAGGTTCGGTTTGTTCTTTATAGATCAATCCTACCAGTATTGCCTGCTCCTCTTGCCGTATTATTTTTTTAGTTTCTATCATTCTAAGAATCTGGTAACTTACCAGGCTATTTTAAATTCAGGAGTTTTCCCTGACAAATATATTTTAAATTTTGTGTGTTAACAGTGGACTATCGCCTAAAGCAAAGCGCTCCGTGATTAACCCGGAACGCTTCGAATGTAATGTTTTTATATGAATTAGTTACTTGTAGTAGTTTTACCCTTTAGCCATTTAGCCATTTCGGGACATGATTTATATTCATCGTCTATCAAAATATAGTAGTTAACGAGTTTCTTATTAAACCATTCCTCTATTGCTTCATTTTTCTTTTCTTCCAATGCCCGCTGTGCAATACGGTCATAATCATCTTTTAAATTTTCACGGTGTGGTTCTGACCTTGTTTTTAAAAAAACAATACGAACACCTTTCTTTCCTCTTTCGTCAACATACTCTTTGGGTAATGAGTACTGTCCAACTTTAAGTTCTTTTAACATGGCCACCATATCTTTATCGAGTTGATCGATAGTTACATAAGTGCTGCCATTTGCACCCGTTATTTGACCTGCTGTAAATTTACTGGCATCATCATCGCTATATTTAGCAACTGCCTCACCAAATTCCATTTTGCCTGTCATTAATAATGCCCTGATGGAGTCAAGTTTATCGATACCTTCTTTAATTTCGAATGAAGTTACTTTGGGGATAATTAAAAGATGTCTTACTGAAGCATCGTCGCCGGCACGGCTTACCAATTGCATTATATGCCAACCAAATCTTGTTTTAAATGGATTAGAAACCTGACCCGGTTTTAAAGTGAACGCTTTACCTAACCAAACGGGATCCAGCTCTTTAGAATATCGATTTACTTCATATAAACCGCCAGTTTCTTTACTGCCAGGATCATCAGTATTGCTACTTGCAAGGTTTGCAAAAGTCGCTTTTCCAGATTCAATGAGTTGCTTATAATCTTTTAGTTGTTGTATGGCATACTCCTCTGCATCACGATGTGCCTTTGGATACATTACTATCTGGCTTATCTCCAGTTCACTTTCGTATAGAAATAAACTATCGGTTGGTATTTTACTATAATATTCATTAACCTCTTTTGGTGTTATACGAACATTTTCCACAACTTTGTTACGCATAGCTTTTGCAAGCTCCTGATCCCGTATTGGCTCCCTAAAATCTTCTTTAAGCTGATAAATACTTTTGCCTGCAACTTTTTCAAGTTCATCCTTTGAACCAAACTGTGCTACAAATGAACGTATTCTGTTGTCAATAATAGTTTCTACCTCTTCATCTGTAACAGGCAGCGAATCTTTTTCGGCCTGCAACACCAATGCTTTAATACCCATTGACTGCTCCAGCATAAGGCAACGTGCATTTGGCGGTATTTCAATTTTCTGGCGCTCCATATCAACAATAGAATTATCGATATCGCTTTTTAAAATAATTTTATCGCCTACTACCGCAATAATTTTATCTGCCACCACTTTTTTAGGCTGGCTGTTTTGCGCCATTAATGTTGGTGCAAAACTAAAAGCAGCAATAAAAAACAGTAAATACTTTTTCATCAAAAAAAATTTAATCATACAGAGCTACACTCAGTTAGTCTGAAGCAGAACGGCGTCAAAAATAAACCTCTGTTTTATAACCCTGCCCACACGGCAGTTCATTTAACAAAAAATTCGGAATCGTGGCGCAAGACACAAGATTCAAGGATCAAGATGCAAGGATTTAAAAAAAATATACAAGATTTTGGATGCAAGATTAAAGTAATAGCTCCTCAATTAAATTGATGATAAAATCTATACTTTGGGCTTTTTTGCATTAGAAGCCCTTGCCCCCCTTGTTTCTTGTTCCTTGATTTTTTGTCCCCTAGTTTCTTAACCTTAAAGTGTACGTTTAACCTCTACTTCTTCAAATGCTTCCACAATATCTCCTACTTTAATATCATTATAATTTCTGATAGTTAAACCACATTCCATACTTGAGGTAACTTCTTTAGCATCATCTTTAAATCGCTTCAAACTACCTAACTCTCCGGTAAATATTACAATACCATCGCGGATTAGCCTTATGCGATTATTCCTTGCCATTTTACCATCAAGTACAAAACAACCTGCTACACTCGCCTTATCAAATTTGTACACCTCACGTATTTCCACATTGGCCAGTATTTTTTCTTCAACACTTGGCTCAAGCATACCTTCCATGGCACTCTTAATTTCCTCAATGGCATTGTAAATAATAGAATACAATTTAATTTCAATAGCTTCCTGCTCGGCTAATTTAGCAGCCTGCATTGATGGACGCACGTTAAACCCTATAATAATTGCATCGGATGCATTTGCCAACGTAACGTCACTTTCAGTGATGGCACCTACAGCTTTATGTATTACTTTAATTACAATTTCTTGCGTACTTAATTTCTGTAAAGAGTCACTTAAGGCCTCAACCGAACCATCCACGTCACCTTTAATAATTACATTAAGCTCTTTAAAGCTTCCCAATGCCAAACGACGTCCGATTTCATCTAACGTAATGTGTTTTTTAGCTCGCATACCTTGCTCACGCAAAAGCTGTCCGCGTTTGTATGCATTTGACCTTGCATCACTTTCGTTTGCGTAAACTTTAAAAGTTTCTCCCGCCTGCGGTGCCCCATTTAATCCTAAAATTAAAACAGGTGTTGATGGTGGAGCAGTTTCTTCACGTTGATTACGCTCGTTATACATTGCTTTTACCTTGCCAAAGTTTTGGCCAGATACAATCATATCACCAACCTTTAATGTTCCGTTTTGAACAAGAATGGTTGCTACATAACCACGTCCTTTATCAAGCGTAGCTTCAATTACTGTTCCGCTGGCTTCCCTATTTGGATTTGCCTTTAATTCAAGAATATCTGTTTCCAGCAATATTTTTTCCATCAGCAAATCGATATTCTGACCGCTTTTGGCACTTATTTCCTGGCTTTGGTATTTACCACCCCAGCTTTCTACCAATACATTTAAACCGGCAAGCTGTTCTTTAATTTTTTCTGGATTTGCACCGTCTTTGTCCATTTTATTAATGGCAAAAATCATTGGTACATTCGCAGCCTGCGCATGCGATATCGCTTCCTTAGTTTGAGGCATTACGGCATCATCTGCAGCAACTACAATAACAGCAATATCTGTTACTTTAGCACCACGTGCCCTCATAGCAGTAAATGCTTCGTGACCGGGTGTATCTAAAAATGCAATATTTCTGCCATCTTTTAATGTTACTTCGTATGCACCAATGTGCTGGGTAATACCTCCTGCTTCACCAGCAATTACGTTGGTGTTACGGATATAATCCAACAAAGATGTTTTACCGTGATCAACGTGACCCATGATGGTAACAATTGGCGCTCTTGGCACTAAATCAGCTTCATCATCCTGCTGATCATCCACGTCAAGGTCTCCTGCATCTTCAACTCCTATAAATTCAACTTCGTAATTAAATTCGCTTGCTACCAGTTCAATTACATCGGCCTCCAGGCGTTGGTTAATAGAAACCATTATACCAAGGCTCATACATTTACTGATAATATCAGCAAAACTTACATCCATTAAACCAGCCAGCTCACTTACAGAAATATACTCTGTTACCTGTAGTTTGTTGCCTTCTTCGCCACCAGAACCCGCCATTTCGGCTTGTTCATCTCTTTTTGCTTTACGATATTTCGCTTTCAGGCTTTTTCCGCGTCCGCCACCACCTGCCAGTTTAGCCTGTGTTTCTTTTAATTTATCCTGAATTTCTTTTGCGTCTATTACTTTATCTTCTCTGCGGCCTGGTGCTGCACCAGTACCTGGACGATTATTAAATCTGTTTCCGCCTGGGCCACCCGCTCTATTAGAAGCACCTGTACCAGTTGTACTGCCCCCTGGCCTGCGGGCTTGAGTGCCTGCGGCTCCTGATGTATTTGGTTGATTACCAGACTGATTACCTCCTGGTTGACCAGGCTTTTTCTCCATTGGAATACGCTTACGCTTACGCTTTTCGTCGATTGTTCCTTTCTTAGGTCTGGTATCATTATCAACAGGTAATTCAATTTTACCCATTATTTTAGGGCCAGATAATTTTTTTGCCTGTATGTTTTCAATGATTGGTGCATCTGGTTCCTTAACCGGTACAACAACTTCTACAGGCTTAACTACTTCTGGCTTTTCCACAGGCTTTACTTCAACCGGCTTTGTTTCTGGAGCCTTTTCTTTGGCTTCAGCTTTTTTTGCAGATTTTTTGGGCCTTGTAGATGAATCTATTTTATCAAGATCTATTTTATCAAGTACTTTGGGTGTTTCTAACGAAGGTGCCTGAACTTTAGTAATTGTTGACTCGGGAGCCTTTTCTTCCTTTGCTGCCACGGGTTTAACTTCTTCTACTACAACAGCAGTTGGTGCTTCCACTTCTTTAACTGGTTCTGGTACAACTTCCACTAATGGCGCAACAACCACCGGCTCAACTACAGGCGCAACAACTTCAACCGGCTTTACCTCTTCTACTTTTGGCTTGGTTTCTTTTTTACTAAAAGACAAATCCTGTTCGTCTTTTTTCTTTTTAGCATCGGCGGCATTTACTCCCTTAGGAAGATCTATTTGCATAGCCTTATCATGTAAAACCTTGTCCTGCTGAAACTCCGTTTGCAGCACCCGGTACATAGGTTCTGTAAGTTTAGCCGTGGGTTTTAAGTCCCCTTCGTCGAAACCTTTAGATACAAGAAAGTCTACCAAGGTATCTTTACCTATGTTAAACTCTTTGGCCGCTGCCATCAACCTTGGTGTTGTTACTTCTGCCATTCTTTTTTTTGTTTGTCCGAGATCAAAATACGGACTGATTTTTCTTTTTAGTGTTTTGAATAACCCTTCGCCATAACTGAAAACACTGTTCTTACTCTTTTCCAAATTCTTCTTTCAATATTCTTCTAACGTCTTCTATAGTTTCTTTTTCCAAATCTGTTCTACGTTCCAGCTCTTCTGCTGTTAATTCCAGTACTGAACGTCCGGTATCACAACCAACTCTTTTAAGTTCGTCAATAATCCATGATTCAATTTCGTCTGTAAATTCATCCAGATCAATATCAAACTCTTCAACCTCTCCTTCATTATCGCGGAACACATCAATTTCGTAACCTGTAAGTTCGCAGGCCAATTTAATATTTACACCTCTGCGGCCAATGGCCAGAGAAACCTGATCGGGCTTAAGGTAAACATTGGCGTGCATTTTTTCGCTATCAAGCTCCATGCTGGTAATTTTAGCAGGAGTTAATGAACGCTGAATCAAGAGTTGTATATTACTTGTCCAGTTGATTACGTCGATATTTTCGTTTTTCAATTCACGCACAATACCATGAATACGGCTACCTTTCATACCTACACAGGCACCTACCGGATCAATTCTGTCATCGTAGCTTTCTACGGCAACTTTTGCTCTTTCACC
>JBBQPX010000042.1:0-12242 GCA_038216775.1 Chitinophagales bacterium | reverse complement strand
TATTACTATTATTTCAAGTTTACGCTTATTGGAAGGATTAACGAGTTTAACGTGACCTTTGTAGTCGGTCCACTTTTTATCCATTTCGCCTGCTGGTACTTTTGAATCTAATGACATTGTATATAGTTAATTAGAAAATTTGTTAATCAGAAAAATAATTTCGGCTTAATTAATCCATCCCATGTAAAGAGATATAGGCATTAAGGCAAATAATAAACAAACTATTATGGTGTATCCCACACCAATTGCATTTATAACAGGTGTATATCTTTTATGATTTATGCCAAGCGTTTGAAATGCACTTTGAAAACCGTGAAGCAAATGCCAGAACAATGAAATAACGCCGAGCACATAAATAGCCACAATCCACCATGTTTGAAACTCCTCTTTCATTTCTAAAAACAAATTGTGGCCAGCATCATTTGCACCACCATCTGCATACAGCGCAATTTTAGTATCAACAAAAAATTTAGAAATATGTATTACTAAAAAGAATAAAAGCAGTGTACCCAATAAACCCATAGAACGGCTGTACCACTTGCTGTTTTTGTTAGCATCATTAACTGCATACTTAACGGGTCGTGCAGCTCTGTTTTGTTTCCAAAGCAATAAGCCCTGAATAATGTGCAAAATAAGACCAGCAAAAAGGCCAACTTCCATAATGCGCAAAATCCAGTTATGACTCATAAAATGAGCCGCTGTATTGAAAGTTTCTCCTCCATCATTAACAAAAATGCAGGAGTTTACGCCAACGTGTACAATTAAAAAAGTTATTAAAAAAAGCCCCGTAAGGCCCATAGTTAATTTCTTACCAATTGAAGATGTGAAAAAATGTTTCCAGGTCATATTGAATAGTTAGAGTTTGAGTTGGGATAAAAAAATACGACAGGATAAAGCAAAAACAGTAAATAAATGAAACTTTTATGACAAAGCTTATTTTAAAATTATTACCCGTTTAATCTTTTGATAATTATATCATCTATTTGCTCAAACACCACTTCTGGTTTTAGAGTGCGCCACTGCGGAAAATCGAGCAGGGTTATATAATTTGTAAGCCTTGCATTTTTAAAATCATATTGGCTTTGAGATGGCATATCCAGTATGGCAACCCAGCCACCAACATCCTCCAGTTGCTCAAACCAGTCTTCGTAGTAGCTATCATCGCTGCTGTGGAAGTTTAAAACGTTTTCGGCAATTATTATGTACTTCGAAATACCTTGCCTAAACATGATATCAGTAATATCCCGGCGCAACGTCATAATATCATTTTCAATGGCATCGTTCCATTCGCCCAGCAATTCAATTATACAATAACCCTGTTCATAATCTACAAACAAAATTTTCATGTATAACGTTCGGCTGCCAAAATCATCCCATTGTGGATGAATGTAAAAATTATACACCGTGTTAGAGAACTCAAATTCACTGTACTCCCGTTGATAAAAAGGTGAGTGGCTGTCTTCTTCGGCTGCGTATAAATGGCGCCAGTTGTAATATGGTTCTATATCTTGCAAAAATAAACGCTGATTTGATTGATTATAAAATGATCTCGCTGATAAAACAAATGTCATACAAATCTGCGAAATCAAAAACAATCTTTTTAAATCTGGGATAAAAAAAAGGGTTGTCAAAAATTTGACAACCCGTACTTATAACCATAACTATTTTTATTGCACTACAATTCTTTCAGTAAAAATAAATTTATTGTTGGCATCTGTTACCTTAACCATATACATACCTTTTGCAAAACCTCTGCTCATAGGTATTGTTTCAATTTGTGTTTTTGAGCCAACAGTTACAACCCTTGTCATTACTGGTTTGCCAGATAAATCAGTGATTGTTACATTGTATTTTCCTGCTGCCTGTCCATCAAAATAAATTTTAAATTCACTTTCAGTTACCGGGTTAGGAAAAATGTGAGCTTCGTTTTTTAACACGGGTACGACAGGCTTAAAATCAGCAAATGTTCTTGCTGCATCTGCTTCTTTTTGATACAAAAGATTACCATTTGCTAAATCAGAAACGTTGTAAACCTTATCAGAACCTTCTATCAGCGTAGCTACAAAATCTTTTAATGAGAATTTATAATAGCCTTCAAATGTGTTTGCACTTGCCACAACTACATTTCCATCATTATCAACAGCTGCACCATTTGTAGAGTAAGTTGCTGGCAAACCTGTAATGTAGCCGATTTGCTTAGCAACCCTTGTATCAACATCAAGAGAAAATACATAATGATTTGCAGAAATAATGTACAATTTATTGTAAGCATCGGCAATCATATCGCCACCCCAGCTTGTGCATTTATTTTTGATTGAAACACCTTTGTTTGCATCATCATCAATAACAGCACCTAAATCAGTAATAGTTACTTTTTTACCTGTTGTAAATTTTACCAACCTGCTTGCATCGTTGTTTAACGCATAACCATTGCCGTCTGCAGCAATTACCATGCGGGTAAAATGATTAGCCTCATCGTTTAATGCTTCGTTGGTATTTAAAAGCGTAGAGGTTACGGTGTAATACTTTTGTTCAGTACCTTTTGCATTTAAATCGAGCCAGCGTAATTCACCAACTCTCATCGGTGTAAAAAATAATTTGTTTTGATTTTTGTCGTAAGCAGCCGCAGCCACCATTGTTTCCGTTGGTTTTTGCTGTGCTAAAGATTTACTTTTTGTATCGGCATCTGCCATTACAAAAGCTGTTTTTTCTCTTTGATAAACATCCTGAGTAATTTTGCCGGTGGTAATGTCAACCTGGCGAATGTTCATCCACATGAAATCATGATTTCCGTCTCCGGTTATTGCATACGTTTTAGCCGTATTTTGTGCAGAAACTGATAAGCTTGTTGCAATAAAACCTGTAGATAGTAAAAGTTTAATGTTCATAAGTGGAGTTTTAGTTTATAATTAGATACGTAAATTAATCAAAATACATAAATCAAACAATATTTTTTTACGAAAGGTATTTTTCAATGGCCGATTTAACGCTTCCGGTATGTAAAAGCAACTTCCGGGCTTCGTCATAGTCCTCAATTGCGGCCTTTTCCATCAGCATTTTTACACCTCTATCAACCAGTTTGTCGTTAGTGAGTTGCATATTTACCATTTTATTATCCTCCACCCTACCCAACTGAATCATTACGGTGGTTGAAATCATATTGAGTGCAAGCTTTTGCGCCGTTCCGCTTTTCATTCGGGTGCTGCCCGTTATAAACTCCGGACCAACCACCACTTCAACCGGAAAATCAGCAGCTGCACTCAAAGGCGCATCCGGATTACAGCAAATACTGCCCGTAGTAATATTATTTTCCCTGCATGCATCAAGCGCAGCAATTACGTAAGGCGTTGTTCCGCTTGCGGCTATACCAATTACCACGTCTTTTTCATTTATGTCATGGGCTTTTAAATCAAGCCAACCTTGCTTAGGATCATCTTCTGCAAATTCAACCGCTTCTGTTATCGCTTTTTCTCCGCCGGCAATAATGCCTATAACTAACCCATATGCTACTCCATAAGTTGGCGGACATTCGCTTGCATCAACAATACCTAAACGCCCGCTTGTACCGGCTCCTATATAAAACAGCCTGCCACCTGCAAGCATTTTATCTACTATTGCCTGTACAAGGCTCTCAATTTGAGGAATTGCTTTTTCTATAGCTGCAGGTACGGTGTTATCTTCCTTATTTATGTTATACAGAATTTCTGCAACGGGCATTTTTTCTAAATGCCGGTAATTTGATTCGGATTCTGTTATGCTTTTAAATGCCATAATATTAGCGGTGAAATTTCACTAAACCATCCATTGGCTTTTTTATTACTATTCCTAATTGCAATTCATATGAGTTGCACATATCCTTTAAAACATCTTTAAAACCATATGCCACACTACCGGTAAAGTTTATAGGCATGGTCCAGCTTTCCCGGTATTTATATACATGGTTAAAAAAGAAATCGTTGAAGCTGTCTTCAATTATATTTTCAATCATATAATGACCACGGTTTTCAACCAAAAAATCGGTAAACGCTGCCAGGTAACGGTTTGGCAAAGGTTTTTTATAAACAGCATCCAGTATTTCGTCGCTGTTGGTATTATATTTTGCATTAAACCGATCCATCAGATCTTCATCAAAAGTTTTGTATAAAAAATACTGAACTACTTTACGGCCAAGGTAAGATCCGCTCCCCTCATCACCTAAAACATAACCAAGACCAGGACTATTTTTTATAATTTTTTTTCCATTGTAATAGCAGGAGTTTGAACCAGTACCCAAAATACATGCTATCCCTTTTTGATGGCCGCACAGCGCTTTGGCTGCTCCCATTAAATCGTGGTCAACATTTACTTTGGCTTCTTTAAATACTTTTTGAACGGCTTTTTTAACCAACTTTACATTTTCTACATTGCTGCAACCCGTTCCGTAAAAGAAAATCTCTTCAGGTTCTACCTTTTTCAATTTTATCTTAAGCTCTTCATTTATTATGTATTCTATTTGTTCTGCAGAAAGAAAATAAGGGCTTAAGCCCTGTGTGTAAAACGTTTTAGTGGATTTACCGTTTATTAAACACCATTCTGTTTTTGTAGAGCCGCTATCTGCTATAAGTTTAATTGACATTACTTTTTATTATTTCTTGATTGAAGATAAATCATTAACATGAAATGCATAATAATACTGTAAGAAAAATCCTCTTAATTATTTAAGGTTTAATGGGTACAAATTAATTGCTGTTCGTTTCAAAAAATTAACTTCGCCAAATGAATACAAAAAAAATACAGGTTTGGCTACCGCTGCTTTTTAGTTTAACCATGATTGCCGGTATGTACTTTGGATATAAAATGCGTGATAACATGCCCGGCAAAAGCTTCTTTTTTACCGAAAAACGTAAACCTGTACAGGAGATAATGGATCTGATTCAGAACCGATATGTGGACGATATACAAATAGATTCGCTTGCAGATACTGCCATACAGGCTATGTTAAGCAAACTAGACCCTCACTCGGTTTTTATACCAGCAAATGAGTTGCAACAAGTGAATGAAGACCTTGCCGGTAAATTTTTTGGTATTGGTATTGAGTTTAATATTTTTAGTGATACGCTTAATGTGGTAAATGTTGTAAAAGATGGCCCCGGTTATAAAGCCGGTTTACTAACGGGCGATAAGTTTATTAAGGTAGATGATAGTGTTGTTGCCGGCAATAAAACAAATGCAGATATTTTTAGAAAATTGTTACGAGGAGACAGAGGAACAAAAGTTACAATTACTTACTTGAGAAAAACTGATAAAAAGCAAACCATCATAACCCGTGATGCCATTCCTTTGTATAGCTTAGATGCCAGTTATATGATCAACAAAGAGATTGGCTATATTAAGTTAAACAAATTTTCGTCTGAAACCTACCGGGAATTTATGCAGGCATTGGAAAAGCTAAAAAAAGCCGGTTTGCAAAAACTGATACTTGACCTAAGAGGCAATGGTGGCGGTATTTTAGATGAAGCTGTTGAAATAGCTGATGAGTTTTTGGATGGAGATAAACTAATTACTTACACTGAAGGAAAACACATTGAGAAGAAAGAATACAGATGCCGCCGTCCCGGCCAGTTTGAAAAAGGCGAATTAATTGTTTTAGCTGATGAAGGTACTGCAAGCGCCAGCGAAGTTTTAATGGGCGCATTGCAGGATTGGGACAGGGCTACTATTGTTGGCAGACGCAGTTTTGGAAAAGGACTTGTGCAAGAGCAGTTTAACCTGGGTGATAATAGTGCTTTGCGTTTAACCATCGCCAGGTATTTTACGCCTATCGGCAGAAGCATTCAGCGCCCGTATAGTAACGGCGGAAAAGCCTATTATGCAGAAATAACCAATCGTTATCAAGATGGAGAAACACAATCTAAAGATTCAGTGAAAAACGATACTACCAAAGTTTATAAAACCAAGGGCGGAAAAGTAGTGTATGCCAAAGGCGGTATTTCACCAGATTATTTTATACCGGTAGATACTGCAGATTTAAGTAAAAATACTGCACTTATTTATGCCAAGGGCACAATAAACAACTTTGCTTACAATTTCTATCTGCAAAATGAACCCACGTTCAGCACTTTTAAAACACCTGCAGATTTTATCAAAGGCTTTGTGTTTTCTGATGATTACTGGAAACAATTTATTGCGGCTGCAGCAAAAGATACGGTAGATATTACAGCTATTACAACAAAGGAAAAAACTGATTTAACGGGCTTAATTAAGGCATACATAGCCAGGCAGTTATGGCGAACTGAAGGTTTTTATGAAGTTATTAATAGCGATGATAACGGCGTAAAAAAGGCTATCGAAATTCTCGAAAAGAAATAGGCGTTTTTCAAAGGATATTCATCTTTTGTTACTCCAAATACAGGCTTAAACTTTGTTTGGGCCTGTATTTTAATATTTTTTTAAAAAATTATATAATGATACTCTTCACTGTATTTAATTTCATTATGTTATTATTCAATTTTCTAAGAAGCTCCCCTAAAACTTTATTTTATCTGCCTAAATTATTTTCGCTACGAGAATTATTAAAATATTTGCGCTATGTGTATGTTTTTTTGCAGGCGAACACATTATCGCCCTACAGCTTCCGGCAAAAGACAATCCCACAGTTGGTAAAGCGGCAAAAAACAACTTCGTAAGCAAAAGGCAAAATCTTCAAAAAATGAGTATGCACTTTCAAAGCTAAGTATAACAGCAGGTGCGGGCATATCAAGCTATATTGGCGACCTTATTGCCAATACTACTGCTTTTCAAGAATCGAGCTACTCATTTAATGCCGGATTAAGCTATGCGCTTGTATCTCATTAAATGCAAGATTTGATATTGATTATGATAATGTACAGATATATGATAGTAAGGAAGGTGGTGCCATCCGTCAAGAAATCTTAGTTTCAGGTCTACTATTTTTGAAGTATCGTTAGCCGGGGAATACACTTTGCTTGATATGAATAAGCACAATTACATCCAATGTTAAACTTTCGCAAGAAAGAGCTTTTGTTACAAGGTATTACCTGTTGAGCTATTATGTTGCTGCCAATAGAATAACTACTAATTTCTTTGGCGAGACCATGCCTATTGATAATATACAGCAGTGGCGAAATAGAACAGTAGAAATAACGCTTTACAAAAAATAGAGCTTTGCTTTTGTGATATTTGGCGGCTTGAAAAGGCGGCCTTTTTATTATATATTATACTTTGTAAATACCGCAATATCTTCGTATTGTTACATTTTAAAAAAATATCTTTACGGCAAATTGAAATAGAACGCTTATGAAAATGATGAAACTTGTTATTTTTTTACTGGCACTTATAATATCCAGTTTTACACATGCACAGCAAATGCCACCCGAAGGAAGCCCTACAGTTAACGTTCAAAAAGTGCCGCAGCCAAAATCCGGACACTCAAAAAAAGATGGAAAAAAAGCATCTAAAATCAGCATCGGCGCTGGGTTAGGCCTGGCTAATTATTTTGGTGATTTAATGGAAAATAACCGCTTCTTTTCGCAGCCTAGTTTTTCCTTTACTGCCAGCGGATATTACGCCATTAACAAACAATTTGATCTTAGTTTAAATGCCGGAATACAGCAGGTGACAGCGGCAGATAGTAAAAACACTGGTTCGCAGTTTAAAGATCGCAACCTTAGCTTTAAAAGCAGCATCACAGATGTTACTGTGGCTCTTAATTGGTATTTATTAAGTATAAAGAAACACGGCTTTAGCCCATACATATCAGCAGGTATCGGCGCCATGTTTTTTAACCCCACTGCAGAAGGCACATCTGGCAAACAAAACCTGCGGGAATTAGGTACCGAAGGGCAAGGCCTTGCAGGATTTCCGAGTATGTATAGTAAATCTACCATTGCAATTCCGCTTGGCATAGGTTTAAAAATTGCAGCAGGCAAAAAAGTTTCCGTTCTATTCGATTTTACCTATCGTTTTACCGGAACAGATTACCTTGATGATGTAAGTTCAAACAGCTATCCTGATAAAACTTTGTTAGATGCCAGAAACCCAATAACAGCTAAATACACCTGGCGTGGTAACGAAGTAGGTGGCGAAACATACCCCACAAATTTAAAACTACCTCGTGGTAATCCGAATAATAAAGATGGGTATTACACCACGCAGTTTAGGCTCGTATATTCATTTAAAAAAGAAAAGGCAGTAAAGGAAAAGGAAGTAATTCCGCTGCCTGTAGAAGACAAGCCAGATATTGAAGACAGAGATGGCGACGGGGTTGCTGACAAAGAAGATAAATGCCCTGATTTAAAAGGAAGTGCCGAAAACAAAGGCTGCCCGCTGCCAGTTGTTGATGGTGGGGAGTTAATTAGAGCTTCGGCAGACTCGATGACTTATTGTGTATTTTTTGATTTGGACAGAGCTAACCTTACGCCCGATGCATTCAAAGCACTTAATGGTATTATTAAGCAACTGGAAGCAGATAAAAGCTTACAAGTAGAAATTGCCGGTTACACAGATAACCTGAACACTAGCGAGGCTAACCTGAAGTTATCTGAAGAAAGGGCCAACATTACAAAGAATTATTTAATGAGTTACAATGTGCCCGCCGAGAAAATAGCAACTTCATTTTATGGAGAAAATAACCCGCTGGATGAAGTGCAACAGTGGCGAAACCGACGAGTAGAAATAACGGTTTATAAAAAATAATAGAACAATTTTTTTCTAAAAAATACTGGGTCGTCAACAAAGGCGGCCCTTTTTTTATACAATACACTCTACCATATTTCTACCAACAGAATAGATTGTAACCAGTTGAAATGAAAGCGAAGGTTTCAACTGCAAAATATGTGTTTAATTAGATAGAAATGCTATCGGATAGCATACTTTTTATCAATGATTTGCATAAATATCTCATTAAACTTTAAAAAATTACCTTTGCGGCAAAAAAAACGATTCTATATGTGGTTAAATAACATTCTGGAAACAATTGGCAATACGCCCCTTATCAAACTAAATAAAATTACAAAAAACCTGCCCTGCACAGTGCTGGCTAAAGTAGAGTATTTTAATCCTGGAAACTCTATTAAAGACCGTATGGCGTTAAAGATGCTGGAAGTAGCTGAAAAGGAAGGTAAAATTAAACCTGGCGGTACCATTATTGAAGGTACAAGCGGCAACACCGGTATGGGGTTGGCTTTGGCTGCCTGCATAAAAGGGTATAAATGTATTTTTACAACCACCGATAAGCAATCAAAAGAAAAGGCCGATATTTTAAAAGCTGTTGGTGCTGAGGTAATTGTATGCCCGACTAATGTGGAGCCCGAAGATCCCCGCAGTTATTATTCAGTTTCTAAAAGACTTGCGACTGAAGTACCAAACAGCTGGTACGTTAACCAGTATGATAATTTAGCAAATCGTACGGCACATTACGAACAAACCGGACCAGAAATTTGGGAACAAACCGAAGGTAAAGTAACCCATTTAGTTGTTGCAACGGGTACGGGTGGTACAATTGTAGGAACAGGCAAATACCTCAAGGAAAAAAATCCCAACATAAAAGTTTGGGCTATAGACAGTTATGGATCTTTGTTAAAAAAATATTTTGAAACCGGAGAGCTTGATCAGAAAGAGGTTTATCCATACATAAGCGAAGGTTTTGGTGAAGATTTTGTGCCTGCCAATTATGATATGAGTGTAATTGATGAGTTTACCAAAGTAACTGATAAAGACGGTGCTGTAATGGCACGCCGCATTGCTAAAGAAGAAGGCATGTTTTGCGGATATAGCGCCGGCAGCTGTTTACAGGGACTACTACAACTTAAGGATCAACTTAAAAAAGATGATGTTGTTGTTTTAATTTTTCATGACCATGGCAGCCGCTATGTTGGTAAGGTTTATAACGACCAATGGATGCTGGAGCGTGGATTTTTAGACGTTAAAACCTTTAAAGACCTTGTTGGTGGCCGTGGTACACAACGTTTAATCAATTTAAAAAAAGAAGATAAAGTTGCTGATGCTATTGAAATGATGAAGAAATACGACATCGAAAATATTCCGGTTATGGATGGCGAAACCAGTGTTGGTGCTATATCTGCAGGTGGATTGTTTAACAAAATTCTAAGCAATCCCGATATTAAAACACAAACCATAGACTCTGTAATGGAAAATGCTTATCCTGAAGTAGCTTTTGATACGCCGGTTGAACGTTTGAGTTCTTTTATTACTAAAGAAAATGGAGCTGTTTTAAGTAAAGACGAAAGTGGCACTTTTCACATTGTTACCAAATACGACATAATTCAAAGCCTTACAAAATAACTTAATAGTTTTTTTACCAAGGGTCAATTTCTTGTACAGTGCTGCATTTGAGTATGTGGCACTTTTTTGTATAATAAAATTAATTTATATAAAATTCGTAAAACTACGCAGGGTTTTACCCCAACTAAACAAACATATTAAAGGCGTATTTACGAGTTGGTTAGTAATTACAATAGCATTAAAATAGGGCAATATCGCTCTGTTTAAGAACAAAAAACAGTTGCATCTTTGTGTTAGAAGTTGATTGATAGGAAGTCAAATATCAATCATTATCCAAGAATCCAATAAAACCAATGTACTGAATCCAATTTTTTTGAAAAAACCAGAACAATCCAATATCAGTCAACTTCTATTTTAGTTTTTTGAAATAACAATACCATTGCTTTATTTTAAAATTATTATTCTATCGAAAAACCAAGGATCTAAGAATAATGTAATAATGTAACAAAATCCAATTTCCTGCCTATGCTTTAAACAGCGATGATGGCAAAAAAACCAAAGTCCAATTTCCTGGCCTATGCTGTAAAAAGCGATAATGGCTGAAAAACCGAAGAAAAAATCAATATCCTGACTTATGCTGTAAAAGGCGATGATAGTCGAAAAACCAAAGAAAAACCAATATCCTGCCTATGCCCTAAAAAGCGATGATGGCCAAAATGAGTAACCGTACTTTGAAACCAGGATAAATTTTTATTGGAATAGCTTATGGCGAGGTAACCCCCTTAACAAAGTGAATCCAAATGGAATCCTGAGAAACCGGCTCGTGCTTAGCTGGTTAACATCTTCTGCTTCCGTAGTTTAAATACTGCGGAAGCTTTTTTTATGCTCAAAAACTAACAGTTCGCTAATTTTATGTATGATTTTGCATGAAACCAAGGAGCTGGATTATCGTCCAAAAAGGATTATTTCACTTGTGCCCTCTCAAACAGAGTTACTTTATTATTTTGGATTAGAAACTGAAACCATTGGTATTACTAAGTTTTGTGTACATCCCACAACTTGGTTTATAACAAAAGATAGAATTGGAGGAACCAAAACCATTGATACTGATAAGATAAAAAAAATGCAGCCTGATTTGATTATCGCCAATAAAGAAGAAAATGTAAAAGAACAGATAGAAGAACTTGCACTCCATTATCCGGTTTGGGTTACAGATGTAAATAATGTAGATGATGCAAAACAAATGATTGAAGATTTGGGCGAGCTCACCGGAAAAAATAACGAGGCGCAGCAGCTTTGCGCAGCAATAACCAAAGTATACTTGAATTTACCAAAAATTAATAGGGCAGTAAAAACTGCGTACTTAATCTGGCAAAATCCATACATGACGGTTGGCGGTGATACCTTTATACATGATATGTTGCAAAAATGTGGATTTCAAAATATTTTTTCAAATAAAACCAGATATCCTGAAACGGATATTGCCGAATTAAAAGCTGCTGGTTGTGAATTGCTAATGCTTTCATCGGAACCCTTTTCCTTTTAAAAACAAACACATTAATGAGCTGCAACAACAACTACCCGGCACAAAAATAATTTTAGTTGATGGCGAAATGTTTAGCTGGTATGGAAGCAGGTTGCTGCCGGCAGCTACCTATTTAAAGCAAATACTAGCCGAAATACAACCCTGATATTGGCTGGATTATAGTATTTTAATAATGGGGCATCTTCCTTACATTTGTAAAAAAAAACTAACTATGGGTAAATACAGTTCCGGTGTTTTATTCGGTGCCGAATTAGAAGCACTATACAACGATGCTAAAGACAATCAATTTGCTTTACCAGCAGTAAATACTATTGGTACTAATACAATTAATGCAACTTTAGAAGCTGCTGCGAATGTAAAATCGCCGGTAATTATACAATTTAGTAACGGAGGTGCACAGTTTATTGCCGGTAAGGGCATGCCTAACGATAAATTACAGGGTAATATTTCTGGC
>JBBQPX010000041.1:0-12253 GCA_038216775.1 Chitinophagales bacterium | reverse complement strand
ATGATTTTCTAAAAGATCCCACTCTTCTTGCGGACTTAAATCTCTGTAATTAGGTACACGCTTGTAATGGCTATGCGCTACCAGGTTCATGATATCTTCTTCCAGGTTGGCGCCTGTGCAACTGATGATGGCTACTTTATCCTGCCTTATCATTTCGGCCAAGCTAAGGCCAAGTTCTGCGGTGCTCATAGCACCTGCAAGAGTTATCATCATTTTGCCGCCCTCATCTAAATGGGTAACATAGCCTTTGGCTGCATCCATTAAAGCTGCTGCATTAAAATGGCGGTAGTGATGTTCTATAAAATTACTAATTGGTCCGTTGCTCATAATATTTGTTTTTAGTGCCCGTTAATCTGCAATAGGCAGGGCTGCAAATGTAAATTTTTTTGGGCTTTTACGATTGTTTTTTAAATATCGTTTTATTAAATTAAAAGCTGGTTTTAGGAGTTGGGAATTTTATTAAGTAGAATATCTGCAGAGAATATTGGGCTTATTGACCGCATTAATTGCGGAAAATAGTATTTTTATATCAATCAATTACCTGACTGGAAGTTCGATGATGTAAATACTTTTATCCTTGTGTATCTTACCTTATAGATAAAAAAAAGCCTTTTACATCTTTATCAGTGTTCTTATGAAGCTAGATATAATTGGGGTTAGCGTGACTTGGCCTTGGTGCCTGTTTTACTAACCATTTCTTTCACACATATTATTTCTAAATCTTACTAAAATATTTTGATTTATAACCTACGCTAACTTAATTTGTATATTTATATCCTCTCAAATTAAGCTTATGAACCCCAGAATATTTTTTACGCTGGCAGTTATTGCATTTTTAATTGTGGCAGGCTTCAGGTACGCAACAAAAACCAACAGCGCAACAATTGTTTTAAAGGAAGATGCATATAAATTCCGGCGTGTTATACAATGCTCGCCCGACTGGAACCTGTTAAATGCAGACAGCCTTGCTGATGGCATTGGCGTGCTGACAGGCTGGGGTAATTACCGCTGGAACATTAATACAAAAAGCGATAGTGCCCGTTTATATTTTAACCAGGGCATCTGTATGTATTATGCTTTTCACATTATAGAATCTATGGCGTCGTTTAAAAAAGCTGCCAGATTTGATGATGCCAATGCTATGATCTGGTGGGCGCAGGCACTGGCTTATGGCCCTAACATTAATGATTATGAATATGCCGCTACTCCTGATGCATACGCCGCAGCACAAAAGGCCCTGGCATTAAAAGGAGGCTGTACCGCAAAAGAAAAAGCGTTGATTGAAGCGATGGCTGTAAGGTATTCAACAGATAGTACTTTAAGCCGTAAAGCGCTTAACCAGTTATATGCATCTGCTATGGAAAAAGCGTATGGTCAATATGAAGGCGATGCAGATATAGCCACTTTGTATGCCGATGCATTGATGCTGCAACATCCATGGGATTACTGGAAACATAATGGCGATGCAGAACCCTGGACACCGGAACTGTTATCGGTATTGGAAGGCGCTATCAAAAACAGCCCAAATCATCCTGGTGCAAACCACTACTATATTCATGCAGTGGAAGCTTCTAAAAATTCTAAAAGGGCTATGGCCAGCGCAGACCGGCTTGGCAATCTAATGCCCGGTGTTGCACATATGATACACATGCCTTCTCATATTTACATACGTAACGGAAAATATACGGCAGGCGAAAAAGTAAATGAAATGTCGGTGAAGGGATATAATAATTATCTCTCGGCTTTTCCGGATGTACAAAACAATGCACCACTTTACCTGATACATAACCTGCACATGCAAACAACCTGCGCTATGATGAAGGCAAATTATGCCTATGCCCATAAAGCAGCTGTTGAGTGCAGGCAGAGTTTTGATACCAGCTTTTTATCAATGCCGGCGCCTTTTGGCACCTACATGCAATACCTGTATATGACACCCGTACTTAATGATGTTCGCTTTGCAAAATGGGATATTATTTTAAGTAGTGAGCGGGTGCCGGATAATTATGTGTACGCTTCGGTATTGTGGCATTGGGCCAGGGGAATGGCTTTTGCAGGAAAAAATAAAATAAGCGAAGCTGCTGCCGAATTAAAAATAATACAGGATAAAATAACAGTACCTGATATGCTGGTGGTAATGCAGCCATTTAATGCACCGGAAGCTGCAGCAAAAGTTGCAGAAAAAATATTAGCTGCCGCCATAGCAACACACGAAAATGATTTCACAAAAGCAGCGGCATTATTAACCGAAGGGGTAACAAGAGAAGATGCGATGATCTATAATGAGCCGAAGGACTGGCTGCTGCCGGCAAGAGAATATCTTGGGTATGCGTTACTAAAAGCAGGCAATGCAAGCAGGGCAGAAAAAATGTTTAAGGAAGACCTCATGGACAATCCTGATAATCACTGGACATTATATGGCCTTTACCAGTCACTGCAGCAACAGAAAAAAATGCAGGAAGCAACTATCGTAAAAAAGCAATTTGATAAGGCTTTCGAAGGTGCTGATGTTTTAGCCGGCAGTGGTTTCTTTTAATATTAACGGATTTATTTTAACTCACCTATCCAATTCAAAAATACCCTGAAAATTTAAATCAATAAACTAACGCCATAGAGAAATTAATTTTCTCCTGTAGTATTGCCGTATTATTTTGTTTGCAGATAAATGCACAAATTGATGCCGGGCTTTTTTGTTTTCCCCACTAGCTCGAATTGTTCCTTGGCACCTGACTTTCATCGAAAGTAGGCGACTTGATTACGATCTATTTCCACCGGTTCGCCGACTAGAGTTATAGCAGAGGTGCAACCGAAAGCTCATTTACCATTTTAGCCATATCTTCGCACCTCTCTGGGACAAAAAGGAAAGGTTTTCAACAAAATCCCTTTTATTCCGAAGAAAATTAATTCACTCATTTTAAATTAAACTTCATGTCAAAAAACAAACATCCACGTAAGAATAAGCCTACACAAAAGAAAAGCTCAGCACAGAGAAAAGCAAATCCCAGGAAAAAAGCCCGTTAGGATTAAAATGTTGAGGTAGCCCGGTTAATAGCCGGGCTACCTCAACAGACTTTTGACATCTGGCCACTACATTTATTATTCTTCGCTATCAAAGCTGTTTGAAGATATTCCGACTTGTTGCAAGTTTACTTTTTGCCTCTGTTTGTAAATTCTCCAAACCAAAAAAATAAATAACAGCATTCTCACCAGCCTCAAATGGTTCCTGGATCAATTAATTCAAAATCATATTCTCCGCCTCTTTCGCCTCTGTCGCAGGTGTTCCCTTCCTCAATTATTAAATTAAAATCGCAAAGTTTTCGGGATCACCTGATGCCCTTTTAGACCCACCGGTTTGTAACCGGATTCGGCAAACGCAATCTTTCTATAGATTTCCATTTTCAGTTTAAACAGCTACCTTGTTCCCATGCCATCCCACAAAAACCACATTCTCTCTCTTCTTCTACTCCTATCTTCTTTTTCATTAAAAGCACAAACAGTTTACAAAACACCTTCAGGTGCTAAATATCATTTAGCTACCTGCCATATGGTAAAGAATGTATCGGAAGAAATAACAATTGCAAAAGCAAATGAATTGGGGCTGGAGCCTTGTAAAATTTGTAATCCACCGGTTTCTTTGGCACAAACTCCAATTAAAAAACCACAGGGGCAAAATACAACTATTCAATGCAGTGGTTTAACCAAAGCAGGAAGCCGTTGTAAACACATGACCGCCATAGCCAATGGTTATTGTTACCAGCATCAGCCAGACTAACGCCTTCCATAACCCAAAATGGCACAACCAACACCTCATTTACCTAAAATAACCAATGAAACCACCCCTTTGTCTTTTTCTAGCCGGCAAACAGATAACGGCAGGTCATTATAAGAAATCGTATAGCTGAGCTTATACGTGGTTTCTTCTTTGGCAATGGAATAACCTTCCTTTTGCAATGCCGGCGTAATAAGGCCCGCATAACATAGCGTTATCTGTATCGGTATTTGAAACCCCGAAGCCACCAGGTGATAAGTGACTCCACCCTCGGCATCCACATCTATATACTCAACAGGGCCAGGGGTAACGGCATAATCGGTTCCCTTAACCCCAAACATTTTAATACCGTCTTTGGCCGACATATCTATACCCCGGAAAGATTGAAAACCGCCGTTTCGGCCTTTCAGCAAAGCCGTAAGTGTTTGCTTAATTGTTTTTTCCTGTGCTATCACATCACCAATAGCGCCATCGGGATTATTCTTTTTAGCAATAGCATCCTTATCATCTTTTGTAGGGTGGTAAAGATTGAGCGAAATGGTCCATGTTTTTTTAACGGGGCTGTAATAAACCTCCAGCACAAACATATGTGTTTGCTCCTTATTGTAATAGTAAAAAGCCTGGCCATAGGTGTCTTGTCGGTTGCTGAGAAATATAAATTCAGGCATGGCTTTCTCAAAAAGGGTTTTCCATTTTTCAAAGCCTGCTGTTGCCTGCTGCTCGTTGATACCTTCACTTAAAAACTCCATATAGTTATTAATGGAGGGCGAGCTGATAAATAGCTGGTTGCGTGCATTGGCAACAATATGAAAATTGCCAATCCGGTAATCGGGTGAGGCAGCGTCTGCCGGTCCGCCGTCAATATTTGCGTAATTGTTGGCAGATGATTCCAAAAGCTGCCGCAGACTATTTTGCAACTCCCCAACAGTAGGGTATGCCTGCGCAAACAGGTTAGCGCATATAAACAAAACTGCTGCAGTAAGGCAAATTCTTATTTTCATATCCAGATTAATTACACTGCTAAAGTACGTGAGCTTGTATTAATAAACATAAGTACCGTTGGGTATATTGATTAATGTATCTTACTAAACAGGAATAAGAAAACTGTTGAGGAAACACTGGTAAGATAAAACCCCACTGGCGCTATTGTTCCTTTCCTCAATCATTAAATTAAAAACGTAAAGTTCTGCCGTTGTTGATGTTCGTGCCGCAGGTAGCGCAGCGTTGGCAATCACCAACAACCAGCGAAGGCAATTAATTAGAAACTTATAATTAAACCACTAAGCCATGTTGTTGGTGCTTGCCTGGCTTAAATACCATCCGCACGAACACCAACCCTTGGATTTGCTTTCAACGGAGAATACCGTTCAATGCAAGGGATTAACCAAAGCCGGAACCAGGTGCAAACATAAGACCTCCATTGCCAATGGTTATTGTTACCAGCATCAGCCTTAAAGGATTTTACAAAGGCAAGCTTAACAATACCATTATCCAAAATCTCTTTGCCGTTGTTATTATCCCTCCAGCAATAAATTTCAACATCCAACGCAAATAAATTAGCTTACAAGATAAAATTACAAGCCATGGATTTTATTAAAGTACTAACGCTGGATGAACTGCCGGAAGGAAGCAGCAAAATAGTACAAGTAAAAAACGCAAAAGTTGCCCTGTTTCATTACAACGGAAAAATAACCGCCATTGGTAATGCCTGCCTGCATAAGGGCGGCCCGCTGGGCCTTGGCTGTGTAGAAAAGAAATACGATGGCCTTTATGTTACCTGCCCCTGGCATGGCTGGGAGTATAATATTGAAACCGGCAAAGCGCCAAAGGATTTCAAGGATCAACAATCTGTTTACGAAATTAAAACAGAAGGGAACGATATTCTGGTAAGTGAGTCGCCAGTAATTAAAGCAAAGCATGCCGCTCATGATCTTTCTGCTCTGGACGACCTTATCAACCTGAAATACCAGACAACCCCAACATCTCTCAACATACTGGGCATTTCCACCACCAACATGAATGATGATATATCCAGGTTTAGCACTTCGGAAAATGCGCTGGAAAAAGCATTGGCCTATGCAACCGAAAAACATGGTGCTTCGACAAGGATGATTAAATTACGAGAGCTTAATTTCCGCCACTGCGAAGGGTACTATTCGCAACACATGAACGCCTGCACCTGGCCATGCAGCATTACAGAAATGGATGCCAAAGACGGCATGACAAACGTTTACCGCGATATGGTGCTTTGGGCCGATGTGGTTTTACTGGCAACACCAATCCGGTGGGGCAATGCCTCTTCGCTATATTATAAAATGGCCGAAAGGCTAAACACTGTGCAAAACCAGATTACCGTGGCTGATAAAGTGCTCATAAAAAACAAAGTGGCTTCCTTCATCATCACTGGCGGGCAAGATAACATACAGGCGGTAGCCGGCCAATTGATGGTTTTTTTTACCGACCTCGGTTTTAGTTTTCCGCCTTTCAGTTTCCTTGGCTGGAGCCGTGGCTGGACAGCAGAAGACATGGATAAAAACATACTCCAATTTAAAAAGAGTGAATACATTGAACGTACAACTAAAGAAATTGTAGACAACTGTGTGGAAACACTTGCGGGCATAAAAAAAATGGATCATCAAAAAATTAAAGCACCCAAACCGCATAAAATTGACTCCTTATCGGTGCACATCGAAAATCCTGATATGAATTTATAAGCTGGACCACAATATTTGTCTTCGTCGCAGTAAACATTTTGATTTGCTAACCAAAATCATGGAGGCAATGATAAATATCATGTTTTGCGAAACACTCAATTTCTATATTTATAAAAAATGGTTTGCGTGTTAGGTGGTTTGCTTTTTTTTATTCAATGTGTTTTAATATGAAGCCAGTTATTGTTATAAATCTTTTTGTTGTTGTACTTTTTATTACCGGCTGTTTTACAGTAAAAAATAATAGTCGCTTCTTTTACAGCAAAGTATCGCCTGCAGCTTATGCTGCGGCACTTAAAGACAGCAGTAACTATTATCTTATAGACGTGCGAACCCCGGGGGAGTTTAAGAAAGCTCATTTGGCAAATGCTGTAAATTACAGTTACCTAAAATTTCATTTTGGCAGAGATGTGGATTCTCTTGTCAGGAATAAACTGGTATTTCTGTATTGCCAAACCTGCCACCGCAGCCCATTGGCTGCACGAAAAATGAAACACTTAGGATTCAGAAAAGTAATTGACCTTAAAGGCGGTTTTGTAAAATGGGATCAGCCAGATAATTAAATTTTCTTTTATCTAAAATAAAACCGAATGACCGACACAGCTTTAGTAAACCAGGCAACTTTTGAACAATGGTTATCAGACAAACAAAAACCCGAAGCCGTTGAGGCGGAATTGCAGGCAAAAGGATTTACTTCCGAATCAATACAAGCGAATCTGAAAGAATACAAACGCCGGGCGCAGAATAAGCGAAACTTTTTAGGCTTTATGTACATGGGAATTGGCGCCTTTATTGGCTTTATCAGTTGTGTGCTAGCTATTTTAAATCTATGGCCGCAGTGGCATAATTTTTTTCTATTTGGATTAACCAGTATTGGAGTACTGCTTGTTTTTAAAGGGCTTTACCTTGTATTTGAATAAGCTTGCAGCAGGTAACCCATTCAGTTGGCTTATCAACCTCCAGTTTTTGTTATTCGGCATAAAAAAAAATACGAGTATTAAAAATATACCCGCTCCCGTTTATTATTTAATGAGCAGCTTCAGCATCCCGTTTAGCCTGCTCCTGCATAATCTGCGGCAAATATGGTGTACTAAGCTGCGTAAGCTGTGCATCGGTAATATTGAGCGCTTTTGAATCTGATACCAATTGTAACCATGGCTTTGGTGCATCAAAATTATATTTACCAAAAACAACAACAGGTGTTCCTTGCAGCCGCACGGTTTCTTTATCATCCAGTTCCCATTGGTTAGCCCAATTATACAAGAACTTCGCATCTTTTTCCTGCAATCTTAAACAGGAATGCGAGGCTGGATAACCCGGCAATGCATATTCATGAAAACCAACACCCAGTTTATTTTCAATATTAAAATTCCATTTCAGGTCCCACTCATCATTAAATGTACTTGTAGTTTGCTCGGCCTTCCAGTTAGTAAAAAATAAGCCGGTTGGTGTTGGATCTGCTTTTCTGCCCATATTAGTCGGGCCTGTATAAACCAGTTCTCCATTTTCATAAGCCGCAAATATTTGTGCCGGATAAGAAAAGAAAATAATTTTATTCACCTCACTTAGCGCATCAACACTTAATGGAAAGGGAAGATAATATTCAACATCCCCATTAAAGTTGGCAGGCACCAGAATTGAATCCAGCTTTGAAATATTTGCCGCATCGGTTCTATTTATGGCTAAAACAATATTCAATTTTAACGAATCCGTTTTATTTGAATCAAGCCACTGCTTAGAATTTGCAAAACTATAGGTTATAGTTGGTGGTGCTTTTCTTACCTTATGTACTACTACTGTTTTCTTTACTTTCTTTTGATTTTCATTACACGCAGCTAATGATAAACATGAAATACTAACGATAACAACAGCAACTAACAAATTGGCTTTTCTTTTGATCATTTTAAGTTTAATTAGGTTTATAAATCAGTCTCTTGAAAAAACAATGCCAAAGTATTTATGTATATCCCGGATATTTAAGTTGTATGAACTCTTCTTGTAGATAACAAAATTTAACCGATGTGTTAATTGCTTGCTTTAAGGTGCCTATAATTGCTTATTTTAGTAACACATCAATCTTATACGGATGAAATATTTACTTATGTTCGCCACGTTGCTTTTTTCAACTTTAACTTTTAGTCAAGTTATTACCGGTAATTGGGAAGGCTCTGCAGAAGTACAGGGAACTGAATTGCCGATTATATTCCACATTATGAAAGATAGTGCCGGAAACTATTCTGCAACATTTGATAGCCCAAAACAACAGGCTTACGGTATTGGCTGTTCGGGCGTAATTCAAAAAGCGGATAGCGTTATCATATCAATTGCTATTATTAAGGGCACCTATGCAGGAAAATTAAGTACCAATGGTTTGCAATTAACAGGGTATTTAAATCAAGGTGGCGCATCAATTCCGCTCAACCTTACAAAAACGGGCAATATTGCAAAAGCTAATCAACCGAACAGACCTCAAACACCCAAGCCACCTTATCCATACAAATCAGAAGATGTTGTTTACGGCAATGCAGATAACTCAATAAAGTTTGGTGCTACTTTTACTGTGCCCTTACCTGAGCCGGGTGTTGATTATTTCAGAGCACCCATTTATCCAACTGTTATTTTAATTACAGGCAGCGGGCCAGAAGATAGAGATGAAACAATGTTTGACCATAAACCATTTGCTGTTATTGCAGATTATTTAACCCGCCGTGGAATTGCTGTTTTAAGAGTTGATGACAGAGGTGTAGGAAAAACAACGGGTAATTTCGGCACAGCCACCACCGCAGATTTTGCTAATGATGTAGAGGCAGGCATTGAATATTTAAAAACAAGGCAAGACGTGGATATAAGTCAAATTGGTTTAGTTGGCCATAGCGAAGGAGGCATTATAGCGCCAATGGTTGCTGCCAAAAGAAAAGACATAAAGTTTATTGTTATGCTTGCTGGGCCTGGCATTAATGTTTTGGATTTGATGGTGCAACAAAGTGCAGATGTTATGCTATCTACAGGTACACCTAAAGTAGATGTAGAGCTTTACAATCCATTATACAAAAATATGGTTAATGCAATTCTCCAAGCAAAAGATTCAACTGAAGCTTCAAAAAAAGCCATTGCGATTTTTAAACAGTGGCAAAAAGATAAAACAGCATCAACCATAAAAAACACAACAGGGGTTGAAAATGAAAAAGGAATAATTGGTTTTACAAATACATTTATAAAGCAATTAAGCAGCCCATGGTTGTCCTTTTTTATGAAAATAAATCCAGCTGATTATCTTTCAAAAGTAACCTGCCCTGTACTTGCTTTAAACGGCGAAAAAGATATACAGGTGGCTGCAAAGCCAAATCTGGCTGCTATTAAAGCTGCGCTTGAAAAAAATAAAAATGCTGATTTTAAAACTGAAGAAATACCTGGATTAAATCATCTGTTTCAGCATTGTAAAAAGTGTACCGTTGAGGAATATGGCGAGTTGGAAGAAACTTTTGCACCAGAAGTGCTTGCAATAATGAGCGAATGGATAAAGGCGGAAAGCATGAAATAATACCAATAAATTTTTAAGGATAGCCGAGTCTTTTTATAAATCAAGATGAAATAAAAAGCCCGGCCTGTAATTACAAACCGGGCGTGGTAAGATATTAATCCCAAGCTATTTTATTATTCTTGGAAACCCAATAGAAATTTTTGGAACAATGGCCCGTACATCAATTTTGATATCTTTAAAGCCGGGTATTTTTATCGATTTCTGTTCTACTACAGGGTAAGTAATAGCCCGGAATGTAACACTTGCTGTTGTTTTAAATAAGGCACTAACAATAGTTTTGGTTTGCCCTGTTGCAGCTGCCACCTGATCTACTAAAGTTTTTTCAATGGTTTTGTTAGCCTCTTTCATAATGCCGGCAATGCCTTTGTCAACTTCTTTGCCAATATCATCTTTGCTAACGCAGATGCCAACAATAAAGTCAGGGCCTGGTAAATCAATATCTAAATCTACCACCTTGCCTTTTATAAAAGAGCTTAGATCAAACGACGTGGAAGCACTTGGATTGATTTTAAATTTAATTTCAGCTCCCCGCCCACTGCCACTTACCGAAATGCATCCATCCTGAATAGAGGCACTTAATTTACTAATATCTTTAAACGATTTTTTTGCAGCGCCTATTTGCGTGTCAACATCTGATTGGGCTATGCCAGCAGAATTTGGTACAGCATAAGGAGCAAAGTACATTTTTAAAGTGCCGGCTGGTTTGTACTTCGTAATATCAAAAGCTTCGCTACGGTAAACAGGTTCAAAAATAGGAATGGTTTGTCCGGCCACATGTACCGATCCATTCTGGCGATAGGCAACAAAATAGGCCATTTTATTTATTGCTGCAATCTGTTTCAGCTGCGCATCACTCACGTTAAGGCCGAACGTGCCATCGGATGCAGAGTTGGTTTTTACTGAAATTCCAGGAAAAAAGCCACCGGGGAAATTCGGAAGAATTGAGGCAAGCTCTATTCTTATATTAGCAGCTGTTTTAAATGTACCCGCTGTTGGCTTTGCCGGGTTAAGCAGATACGAAACTGCAAATGATTCTACATTAGTTACTTCAAAAAACTGTCCATTAATTTTCATGATGAAAGGTTGAGTGTTCGCTTATGGGCGAACGGGGTTAAATAATACTATATCGATGTAAAGATATATTTACGATTAGCCAGATGCAATACCCTTTTAGTGGTATGGCAGGCCAGTTGTGTATTACAGCTAAAAAAAAAGTTACAATTTCATACTTTCATATTCTTCCAAAGCATTTACTTGCATTCTTTGTATATTTAATTTCAATAAAAAATTTATGAAACCAATACTTTTAATTGTTACACTTTTATCAGCAAATTTTTTATTTGCCCAAACTATTATTCAGCGGGATAGCGAAATTGAAAAAATGGTGAAAGCAGTTTCTTCTGATTCATTAAAATCTTACATAAAAACAATGGTTAGTTTTGGCAGCAGAAATACGCTAAGCCAACAAACCGACCCTAAGCGTGGTATTGGCGCAGCAAGAAATTGGGTACTGCAAAAATTCAATGAATTTGCAAAACAAAGCAATGGCAGATTATCAGCCTTAATTGATACAACTACGCTACAACCTGACGGAAGGCGTATTGATACTCAAACTTTGTTAGGCAATGTTGTAGCTACTTTAAAAGGAACTGATCCTAACGACAACCGTATCTTTATCATAAGCGGGCATTTAGATAATATGCGCAGCAGCCCTACAGATCGCATTGGAGATGCACCCGGTGCAAATGATGATGCAAGCGGCACTGCAGCAGTTATTGAATGTGCCAGAATAATGAGTAAAAGCAGTTTTACTGCTACGATTATTTTTGTGGCTGTAAGTGGTGAGGAACAAGGGTTACTCGGCTCAACTTTTATGAGCAAAAAAGCAAAAGCAGAAAACTGGAATATTGAAGCTGTGTTGAATAACGATATTATGGGCAGCAACAACAGCAATGAAACGGAGATTATTAATAATACAAAACTGCGGGTTTTCAGCGAAGGTTTACCAGCTTATGAAACAGAAAAAACTGCGACTAACATTCGCAACCTGGGTTTAGAAAATGATGGAAAAAGCCGCCAGCTTGCCCGCTATGTTAAAGAAATTGGAGAGCGTTATGTAGATAATATAGAAGTAGTTTTAATTTATCGTAACGACAGGTTTTTACGTGGCGGCGACCACACTCCTTACGTGCAGCGTGGTTATGCAGCAGTACGCATTACGGAGATGAATGA
>JBBQPX010000040.1:0-12354 GCA_038216775.1 Chitinophagales bacterium | reverse complement strand
GCTTTAAATTTATTCAGCATGTTGAATTTGTTGAGTTGTATGAAGACAGATGCCTGCAGTGTTTATATATTTTAAGCAGAATAGAAAACGAACAGGATAGCGCATTGAGTATAAGATTACCACAGCGGCAATATAAAAAATTACCTGGCTGTCGCATACGCATTCCCATGGAAAGCGAAAGCGATTGGTGGAGCAGGATTACGGTGGAAGTTCATAAAGAAAAATCTGACGAAGACAGCGAAAGTGAAAGTTCTCTACGCTTTGCATGTACTACCGGCAGCGCAAGAGAAGAAGAGCGGGATTTACAAACTTCTCCCGAAATAATAAATGATTTGGTAGAAGAAATGAGTACGAATAATCAATGGGATGCAGCTTCTGCAAAAACTGTTTTTGAATTACTGATACCCAACGATTTTAAAGACAACATAAAAAAACAAGGTAACAGCATTTGGGTGCTGGATCTTGGTGCAGCTTCATATCCCTGGGAGCTTTTGCAGGATAGTGCAAATAATGCCAAACCTCTGTGTTGCAATGCAGGGATGATTCGACAGCTTAAATTGGAAGATTACCGCATAAATGTAAATGCTGCATCTGGCAAAAAGGCTCTAATAATCGGCGACCCTGACCTTAATGGTTTTCCTTTTGCACAACAGCTTCCCGGCGCATTTAAAGAAGCAAATCTGGTAGCATCTATACTGGATGAATATGGTTATGAAATGCCGAGTAATTGTTTTAAAAAATCATCAACTCAAATATTAAAGGCGTTGTTTAAAGATGAGTATAAAATAATTCACCTCGCAGGGCATGGTATTTTTAATGAAAAGAAACCTAAGTCGTCGGGCATGTTGATAGGCAATGGGATTTTCTTAAGCACAAAAGAAATTTGCCAGATGAGCAAAGTGCCAGAACTTGTTTTTGTAAACTGTTGCTTTTTAGGAAAGGTAGATGATAAAAGCGAAGCACTCTTTAGCAAACGTTACAAGCTTGCAGCAAATATTGGCACACAGCTTATTAGTAATGGCGTAAAAGTAGTTGTAGCTGCGGGTTGGGCTGTTGATGATGCAGCAGCATTATATTTTACCGATATTTTTTATCACGCAATGCTTGCTGGGTATAATTTTGGAGATGCAGTTAAAGAGGCTCGTGCTAAAACATTTTCAAGATATCCGGATACAAATACATGGGGAGCTTACCAATGTTATGGCGATCCATTCTTTAAACTAAATGAGTATAAAAAATCAACAGCCTACACTTATAATTATTTAATTGCACAGGAGGCAGAAAATGATTTAACCAATCTGCTGAACAGAACAGATTCAAGAGGAAACGATGTAGCCTGGTTACTAAAAGATATTGCCGCTATCTCAAAAGCAGTTGACACATCTGGCATTCGCAATGCAGTTATAACTGAAAAGGAAGCTATGGTTTATGCCGAATGTAATGATTATGAAAATGCAGTAACCCGTTTTGAAAGTTTGCTAAGTATGGAGCAGGCAGGCTTTTCTGTTACTGCTATTGAAAAGTACTGCAATATTAGAGCAAAACTTTGTGTAAAAAACTGGCAGGCTGGCAAAGAAAAAACAAAACAATTGAGCCAATTAGATAAAGTAATTGCAGATTTAAAGCAATTGCTTAATATGAGTACTACAGCAGAACGGTTTAGTTTGCTTGGCGGCGCCTATAAACGCAAGGCAATGATTGCGGCAAATATGCCGGATAAAGTAAAGGCGCTAATGCTGTCCGCTGATTATTATAAAAAAGCTTGGAGTATGTCTGGTTATATGTATAGAATTTATGCATTGACAAACTGGCTGGAGATTGAGAAAATACTGCAATTGGTAAAAAATAAGCCTGGTTTAAAATCAATTATTAAAAAATACAAATTTGCAACCGCCGTAATGGCGAAAGTAGAAATTGCGTCTGCTTTAAAAGTTGATGTAAATCAAAACGGCGATATGGATTTCTGGCTTAAAACCGACCCGGCAAATATTTTACTATGCGCCTGGTTGTTGGAAGGAAAAAATACCAAAGATATTTCAGATGTTATAATTGAGGAAGCTTATGCAAAAGTGTGGAGAATTGAAGGCTCGCAAAACAAAAAAATTGCCGAAACAGATCACTTTAATTTTTTATTAGCTATGTACGCTGGCTTGGTTAAAAAACCTGCTACTGCAAAAACTATCAAGCGTATAAAAGATAATCTTGAGGCCATTATTAAGTAAAAGACATTTTTGGTAAGAAAAATCTAAAAAGAGGCGCAATTTGAAGCTTTTTTTGTAAATCGGATAAATATTCCCGATTTTAACTATAGCCAATTCAAATATTTGGCAATGCTGTTGATGCTGTCTATCTTTGTCATCCTTTTTTAAGGAGAAACCCTATTTTATAACAACCAAAAATTTCTATTTTATGGCTGTAAAAATGAGACTGCAAAGGCATGGCTCAAAGAAGCGCCCTTTTTATTTCATCGTTGTAGCAGATGGCCGTGCGCCACGTGACGGTAAATTTATCCAAAAACTTGGTACTTACAATCCTTTAACGGTTCCTGCAACTATTCAGGTTGACCGTCAAAAAGCATTGGACTGGTTACAAAAAGGTGCTCAACCCACCGACACTGTACGCCGTATCCTTTCTTTCAAAGGAGTGTTGTATCTAAAGCATTTACTTCGTGGAGTAAGCTTAGGCTTATTTGATGAAGCTGGTGCCATGGAAAAGTTCACTGCCTGGATGACTGAACACGATTCAAATGTTTCACGTCGCCAAGGTGCCCATAAAAAGGCCCGTACCGACAGCCGTAACCAACCGGTAGTGAGAAAAGTGGAAGCGCCAAAAGCAGAAGCGAAAGTTGAAGCTCCAGTTGCTGAAGAAGCACCTGTTGCAGAAGCTCCGGCTGCTGAAGTAACACCAACTGAAGAAACCAAAACAGAAGAATAAATCACCTCTGTTCCGTTAATTCTTTCAAAGTCCCGATTTTTTATTGGGACTTTTTTTATTGGCCAAACTGCAAACCTTTGTCGTACTTCATTGGCAAAGTTTATACCGAAAGATTTCGGGACACGCTTGTGCTGGATATCTTTATTTAACATAAAAATACAAAGTGCAATATTTAATTAAAGCTCCATGCTAAATCTAAGGAAGTCAAGTTTTTAAAACTTGACTTCCTTTTTTACAGATTACTTTGTGGAAAATAGCTTAGCGGTTATTCATATCTTGCACATCAAATGAATCATTATTTTAAAATAGGCAAACTTGCCGCCAGCACAGGCTTAAAAGGCGAACTGGTTTTACAGCATAACCTGGGGAAAAAGAATACTTTCAAAGGTTTAGAGGCTATTTTTCTGGAAGAAAAAAAAGATAGTTTTATTCCATATTTTATTGAAGCTGCAAAAATAAGGAGCGACAATGAAACTGTTATAAAACTGGAAGGCATTGATATTGTAGAAACTGCCCGTAAACTAACACCAAAGGAAGTTTGGCTTACAGAAGATGACTTTAAAAAATTCGCTTCTAAATCTTCGCCCATTGCCATGCTTGGTTTTAATATTATTGCCGATGATGAAGACCTTGGTGAAATACTGGAAGTAATTGAACAGCCGCACCAGGTTTTGTGCGCCATTTTATTAAATGGTAAAGAAGCATTAATTCCCATTCACGAAGAAAGCCTGGAAAAGGTTGATACAAAAAACCGAAAGGTTTATGTTAGCCTGCCGGATGGTTTGTTGGATATTTACCGTTGATAAAACCTATAAGGTTTGCGAACAGATTTTTGGAGCTTGAACTGTTAATATCGTTAAAACCTATAAGGTTTGCGAACAGGTTTTCAATGTTTGAGCTTTTAAATTATTCGGAGAATTAAATTAACAGAGTTTTCGAAAACCTTATAGGTTTGTGACTCCTAAACACAATGGACCCTCAACGCATCATAGCACACTTAGACCTCGATACATTCTTTGTATCGGTGGAGCTGCTCAATCATCCCGAGCATGTGGGCAAACCATGCTTTGTTGGCGGACGGGATAGAGGCGTTGTAACCTCTGCCAGTTACGAGGCCCGTAAGTTTGGTGTACGCAGCGGAATGCCATCCCGCAAGGCATTACAGCTTTGTCCGCAGGCAATAGTTTTAAACTTTAGCCGTGGAGAATACAGCCGCTACAGCCGTTGGGTAACTCAAATTATTGCTGAAAAAGCGCCTTTGTTTGAAAAAGCATCGGTGGATGAATTTTACATAGACTTAACCGGCATGCAAAAGTTTTTCAATCCTTTGCAATGGACTATTGATTTGCGTGCGCAGATAATGGAAGAAACAAAATTGCCAATTTCGTTCGGCATGGCTTCTAATAAAATGATGGCAAAAATTGCCACCGACGAAGCAAAGCCCAACGGTTATCTGCAAGTACCTTTCGGAAAAGAAAAAGAGTTTTTAGCTCCCATGAAAGTGAGCAAAATTCCAGGTGTTGGTGAGCATACTTTTGAAGTATTAAAAGCCATGGGCATTGCAACCATTAGAGATATCGGCGAAAAATCAAAAGAAGAATTGGAAGAACGGCTTGGTAAATGGGGAATTGATTTGTGGTACAAAAGTCAGGGAATCCATAACGGCGAAGTAACGCCTTACCATGAAGCAAAATCAATTTCATCGGAACATACATTCGACGAAAATAAGCTTGACGTTGATTATTTAAAAAGTGAATTGGTGAGATTGTCAGAAAAAATCGCCTATGAACTAAGGCAAGATGGAAAAGTTGCCGGCTGTATTTCTATAAAATTAAGATACTCCAATTTTGAAACAACATCAAAGCAAACAACTGTGCCGTACACCTGTGCCGATGATGAAATAATTCCAATTGCAAAAGAGCTATTCGATAAGTTGTATAAAAGAGGTGAGCCAGTTCGCTTATTGGGCGTGCGTTTAAGCGAATTAACCAACGATGCTATTCAAACTAATCTTTTTGATGATGTTGAACGTAAAACAGATTTGTACAAAGCAATTGATGATGTGAAAGAAAGGTTTGGTAAAGCTTCCGTAAAAAGAGCTTCTTCTAATTAAATGGGTTGGTCGTCATTAATTAAATCAAATAAATTTTTTCTCCAAAATTCTAAGCGAAATATCTTTCGTATATCTTATCACTTTATTAAGTCTGGAGGTGGCATCGATGCAGTCTTTACATTTTTAATAGGGTATGTATATTCACCTTTTATTGTAGAAATGTGTATTTGTTAACTCCAGAGGTAAAACTAAACCTGCAGTTCGGCTGTTATATCAATGTAGCTAAAAATGAAGTTATGTCATCTAAAAAATTCATTCATCATCTTTTTACAACCAATAGTAAAATATTTAATCATTTTACTGATAAAGAAGCAGCGCAAAACCTGGCAGATAATCTGTACGATTTTTTATTTGCTTCCTATTCGGGAAAATGCGAAACACCTGAAAAGCTTGAGGAATACTTTGCCCAATTAAAAAATAGATTCGCCGGTTTACTTTCTGAACTGATAAGCGAAGAGCAGCAGATTAATCAGCAGGTTGAAACATTCTTTGATGAACTTCCTGTAATTTATGAATCGCTGATGCTTGATGCGGATGCATTTTTGGAATTTGACCCCGCTGCCCAATCACTTGAGGAAGTTTTGCTTGCTTACCCTGGTTTTTATGCTATTTCGATTTATCGCATGGCTCATCAGTTGCATAAAAAAGGTATAAGAATTCTGCCTCGTGTTTTTGCAGAACATGCACATAGCAAAACTGGTATTGATATTCATCCCGGAGCCGAAATTGGCAAATCATTTTTTATTGACCACGGAACTGGTATAGTAATTGGAGAAACTACAACAATTGGCAATGATGTAAAAATATACCAGGGCGTTACGCTAGGCGCATTAAATGTGTCGAAAGCTTATGCAAGTACAAAGCGCCACCCTACAATTGAGGATAATGTTGTTATTTATTCAGGTGCTACAATACTTGGTGGAGATACCATAATAGGAAGCAATAGCATAATTGGTGGTAATGTGTGGCTTACTTATAGCGTGCCACAACATTCGGTAGTGTATCATAAAAGCGAAATAAAAATAAAAGATAACAATCCTTTTCCTGAACCGTTAAATTTCGTTATCTGATATTCTGCAATCAATTTTTTTAAAAAGAATAAACTAAAAATATAATTATGAAAGCAAATAACATTCTGGCAACAATAGGCAATACGCCACATGTAAAAATTAATCGCCTCTTTGGCAGCGACCATGAGGTATGGATTAAATTAGAGAAAAGCAATCCCGGGGGAAGCATAAAAGACAGGATTGGATTGGCGATGATAGAGGATGCAGAAGCAAAAGGATTGTTGAATATAGGCAGCGTTATTATTGAGCCTACGAGCGGTAACACCGGTATTGGTCTTGCGATGGTGGCAGCAGTTAAAGGCTATAAAATTATTTTGGTAATGCCCGAAAGCATGAGTGTGGAAAGAAGAAAACTTATGAGTGCCTATGGTGCCGAATTTGTTTTAACGCCAAGAGAAAAAGGAATGAAAGGAGCTATTGCAAAAGCAAACGAACTTGCTGCTGAAACAGCAAACTCATGGGTACCGCAGCAATTTGATAATCCTGCCAATTCAGAGATTCATCGTAAAACAACTGCGGAGGAAATAATTGCAGATTTCCCAAATGGAATTGATTATTTAATTACCGGCGTTGGAACCGGTGGACATATTACTGGCGTAGCAGAAGTATTAAAAGCAAGGTTTCCTAATTTGAAAGTGTTTGCCGTAGAGCCTGAATTATCACCTGTATTAAGTGGCGGCGAACCTGGTCCGCATCCACTACAAGGTATTGGTGCTGGCTTTATTCCGTCTATCATGAATACAAAAATACTCGACGGTGTTATTCAGGTTGGTAAAGATGAGGCGATGGAGTACACCAAAAAAGCTGCAAAAGAAGAGGGTTTATTTATGGGGATTTCTTCTGGTGCTTCATTGGCGGCAGTTGCAAAAAAATTAATTGAAATTCCTAAAGGATCCGTAATTCTTACGTTTAATTACGATACCGGCGAAAGGTATTTGTCTGTGGAAGGTTTGTATTAAATATATCGGTTTGTTGAATTCATTTTCCCAGCCACAGCGTGGCGAAATGTTAGTAGAAAATGTCGTCTAAGAATTCTGTAAACCCCATCGGGGCGATATGTTAACATATCTCCCCGATGGGGCTTATCAAAAATATAAACATTTAAATCTCTACTAACATTCTGGCTCTACGAGCCTTTAAAAGGCCAGAATAAAATTATTATTTATTCTTTTGTAATTGATTCAGCAATGCCCTTATATCTTTAGGTAACTCAGCTTTCAGGTCAAATGCTGTACCATCGGCATCATTAAATTTTAAACGGTAAGAGTGGAGGGCAAGCCTGCTAAGCATGGGGCGTTCCTCTTCATCATGCTGACTTAATTTGAATTTCTTTTTAATAGAAGAAAGTAAAACTGGTTTACCATCGCCATACAATTCATCACAAGCAAGTGGATGGCCAATATTTTTACAATGCACTCTTATCTGGTGTGTGCGGCCGGTATGTAATTGAAACTGAACCAGCGAATATTGCTTATGTTCCTCAATAACTTCATAATCTGTTACTGATGGTTTTCCTCTTTGATGAACAATGTAAAAGCCTTTCTGCACGCCATGTTCAGCAATAGGAGCATCTATTGTTGCTTTTTTGGGAGATGGAACTCCCTGAACAAGTCCCATGTAGTATTTTTCTATTTCTCTTCCTTCAAAAAGCTGGGAAAAATATTTATGCGCTGTTTCGTTTTTTGCAAAGATGATAATCCCGCTGGTATCTTTATCTAACCGGTGTACGGTAAATATGGAGCCATATTTTTCCAGCAAAATATCTTTAAGTGAAGTTTGAGTTTGCTCCCTGTCGGGGATTGATAATAAACCGGCTGGCTTGTTTATAGCAACAAAAGAATCGTTTTCAAAAACAATTTCTGGATTATATTTTTTCACAGTTTATTTCTTTTTGGAAGTGTTCATGTATTTAAGCAAGCGGATTTCTTTTTCGCTTAAGTACCGCCATTTGCTCCTTTCCACATTTTTCTTGGTAAGGTTAGCGTACATCACTCGGTCAAGTCCCTTAACATCGTAACCTAAATGCTCAAAAATACGGCGTACAATGCGATTACGGCCGCTGTGCAGTTCAATACCAATTATAGATTTATCTTTCGAGTCTGCATACGCAAGACTGTCAATCAAAATTTCGCCATCCTCCAGTTTTAAACCTTTTACAATTTTATCAAAGTCGGTTTTGGTAAGTGGCTTATCTAATTTTACTTCGTAAATCTTTTTTATTTCGTAGCTAGGGTGAGATAATTTTTGAGTAAGGTCGCCATCATTCGTCATCAGCAAAACGCCAGACGTATTTCTATCCAATCTTCCAATCGGATAAACCCTTTCAGTTGTGGCATGCTTAATAAGTTGCAAAACTGTTTTCCTTCCCTGCGGGTCATCTGTTGTGGTTATGTAATCTTTTGGTTTGTTTAGTAAGATGTACACCAGGTTTTTAGTGACAAACAATTTTTTTCCGTTGAAAATAACCTCATCTTTATCTTCCACTTTATAGCCCGGCTCTGTTGCCACGATGCCATTTACTTTTACTTTACCGGCATTTACTAATTCCACCGCATCTCTGCGTGAGCAAACACCACAATGCGCCATAAATTTATTTAAAGGCATTATGCCCGTTGGTGCATTGTCATTTGCAGCTATAGCTTTCTCCGATTTTTGCTTTGGCGTTTTTGCAGCACCACGAGGTTTTGTATTTTCTTCCCCTTTACCAATTGCCGGTTGTTTATTGCCAATTGCACCTTGCCCCTTGCCCTTTGCTTCGTCAGCAGCTTTAGTAGCCATCCCGCCTTTTTTGGCTTGTCGTGCTATGTATTCCTCTTTCTTTTTCTCCTCAAAAAAAGCATTCCGGTCTTTACGGTACTTTTTCTTTTCCTGGCGGAATTCTTCTTTAACTACACTATTTTTTTTCTTTGCTTGAAATTTTTGGAATGGCGATTGGCTCATTGTTGAAGTGTTTTGCTGTTTTACAACAGTAGTAAGTGGCAAAGATATAGTTTTTTTCGTGATTTCAGGCAAAAGCAGTGTAGTAGCGCTTAAGAACATATTCATAAAAAAGCCACTCCCTTAGGAGTGGCTCTGCTTTACATTAGGGTTTTATTATTTTCTTGTTCTCGATTTACCCTCATGGCTCTTCTTCATTTCTTCCATTTTCTTTAACTGGTCAGTGGTAAATATTTTTTTGTTTTGCTCCTTGGCATCTTTTCTTAAAACCATCATTTGCTCTTTCTTTTGCTCCTGGCTTAAAGATTCGTTGCTTTTTATTTTTTCTGCCTTTGCATGGTTTACTTCACGTTGGGCTTTTAATCTTGAAACCTGGTCTTCAGATAAACCAAGGTTGGTCTTCATTTTGTCCATGCGCTTTGCATAACCTTCTTCTTTTTTGGCTTTTTGCTCGGCTTTAAGCTGTGTCATTTTTGTTTTTTGCTCTGCAGTTAACAGGCCATCCATTTTTATTTTCCTATCTTTTTGAATGGCAGCTTTTCTAGTGCGCATTTCCTTTACGGTAATGTTTTCCTGCTTGTTAAGCTCCTGCATTTTTTTGCGGCTATCATCATTAATAAGCTTTGCCTGTGCTTTCTGTGCATCAGAAAAATTCAGTTGTTTTGCCATCATACCTTTTTCATGCTTATGATGCTGATGGCCTTTATTGCCCATCTTGTTTTGTGCGTTTGCTGTAAAAGTTATTGCGAAAATGGCAATAAGTGGAATTAATACTTTTTTCATGTCTTATTTTTTTAAAATGTTTTATATAAGACTGAAATTGACTTAGCAGGTTTAATTTGAAAAGTTAAAGGAAACTTAATGCCTTCTAAATAATTTCCACAAATTAATCTTCAGGTATATTATTAGTAGCGAAAATTAGTTCTTAATATATTTCAAACTCCATAGGAGCGATATGTTAGTAGCATTGAAAAGTATTCGTTTATGTATTAAAGCTCCGTAGGAGCGGCATGTTTACATATCGCTCCTATGGAGCTAAAAGCAAGATTTTTTATTTTTTGGCTACTAACATCTCGCCTCTCCGAGGCTAAATACATAATAACGATAATAGGGAACCCTTATTTTTTATTCGCTAACTGTCCGCAAGCAGCATCAATATCTTTACCACGGCTGCGGCGTACCCTTACGTTAACGCGATTTTTTGCCAAATGGTCAGTAAACAGTTGCGTAGCATCTTCATCAGATTTTAAAAAGGGAATGCCTGTAACCTGGTTAAACTCAATTACATTAATTAGGTGGGTGGGTATTTTGCGGTAAATTTTTACCAATTCTTCAGCATCCTCAATAGAATCGTTTACACCTTGTAAAAGCACATATTCCAGAGTAATGTCGTTTTTGGTCTTATCATAAAAATAATTAAGCGCATCAACTAAAGCTGCAATATTATTGCTTTCATTAATGGCCATAATAGTATTACGCTTTTCATCAGTGGCGGCGTGTAAAGATAAAGCCAGATTAAACCTTACCTTATCATCGCCCAGTTGCTTTATCATTTTTGCAACACCTGTGGTGGAAACTGTAATTCTTTTAGGGCTCATCGCCATGCTGTCGCTCGCTGTAATTCTTTCTATAGACTTTAAAACATTGTTATAATTCAGCAAAGGTTCGCCCATACCCATGTAAACAATATTGGTAACTCCGGTGCCATACATTTTTAAACTTTGCTCATTTAATATAGCTACCTGGTCGTAAATTTCATCAAAATGCAGGTTCCGTTTGCGGTCCATTAAGCCGGTGGCACAAAATGCACAGGCAAGGCTGCAGCCTATTTGTGATGATACACAGGCTGTATTTCTTTTTTCTGTTGGAATTATCACACCTTCCATCAAATGACCGTCAAATGTTTTAAACCTCGATTTTAGCGTGCCATCGCTACTATGCTGGGTAGCATCCACCGTCATGGTATTAAATTCAAAATCTTCAGCAAGTTTTTTACGCAAATCGAGCGATAAATTGCTCATATCATCAAAACTGCGGGCATTTTTCTTCCAAAGCCATTCATAGGCCTGTATGGCTCTAAATTTTTTATCGCCGATGGATTCAAAGTATTCTTTTAACTCTGGTAAACTTAAAGTACGTATGTTTTTTACTGCTGACATGGCGCAAAGGTACTGCCGACGACGCTATTTTTAGCAATAATGTGAATTGCAAGCGGTTAACAGTGTGTTCACCGAGATTTATCAACCTAAGGCATATATTTGTGTTATTAATAATCAAGCGTTTAAAAGATATTAATGACTGTATTTTATAAAAGGCCCATCGGGCCGAAATGTTTATAGCTTAGGTTTTTGAGGTGTTTCAGAGCTCCATCGGAGCTAAATCTTAACGATTTTAAATATCAGAAGCTACTAACATTTCGCCTCTAAGAGGCTGACTAAAGTGCAATTAAAATAAAGCACAAAAAAAGAAAATATGCAAACAGTTTACGTAGTTGATACCATAAGAACGGCAATTGGTAAATACGGTGGTGCACTTAGCGGTGTGAGGCCAGATGATTTGCTGGCGCATGTTATAAGTGTGCTGGTAAAACGCAACCCGAATATTGATTTGGATGCCATTGAAGATGTGATTGCCGGAGCAGCTAACCAAAGTGGCGAAGATAACCGTAACGTTGCCCGCATGGCGGCTTTGCTGGCGGGTTTGCCGCCGAGTGTTGCTGGCAATACGGTGAACCGTTTGTGTGCAAGTGGCTTGCAGGCTATTATGGATTGCAGCCGTGCTATTGCCTGCGGCGATGGCGAGTTAATGATTGCCTGTGGAGTAGAAAGTATGAGCCGTGCGCCGTTTGTAATGCCAAAAAGTACAAGTGCTTTTGGTCGTGACCAGCAGATTGTTGATACAACATTGGGCTGGCGTTTTGTAAATAAAAAGCTTGCTGAAATGTATTATCCTTACGGGATGGGCGAAACCGCAGAAAATATTGCCAAACGCTGGAATATAAGTCGCAATGCGCAAGATGAATTTGCTTATGAAAGTCAGCAGAAATATGCAAAAGCATTGGCTGAAATTAAATTTCAGGATGAAATTACACCTGTGCAGGTGCAGATTGGCAAAGAATCTTTTGATTTTGATAAGGATGAACATCCGAGATTATCTGGCCTGGATAAACTGGGACAATTACGCCCTGCATTTTTAAAAGATGGAACAGTTACCGCCGGAAACAGCAGCGGTATAAACGATGGCGCAGCAGCGATGTTACTGGCTAGTGAAGCGGCTGTAAAAAAATATGGATTGAAACCT
>JBBQPX010000039.1:0-12368 GCA_038216775.1 Chitinophagales bacterium | reverse complement strand
AAAAATGCACCCTTACCATAAATATCCGGATTGTAAGCAGCTTCTTCATCCAAATCTTTTCCCTGTAAAATAGGTAGTTTATTTTGAAAACGCAATGCAGCTTGTTGAAACCTTTTTAAGTAGGCCTGTTCACCTGCTAATTCCAAAACCTCCAGCGCATCACCAAAAGTATTAATGCCTTCCTGTATCCAAAAGTCCGACCAGTCATGCACAGTTATTTTATTTCCCCACCACTCATGTCCAAACTCATGACTCATTAACCAGTCAAAATCATGCTCTCCAACTTTTTCATATTTAAATTTATTTCCATAAGCATTCATGGTTTGGTGCTCCATTCCCAAATGTGGTGTTTCACAAATACCTATTTTTTCCTTCCACCAGGGATATTCACCAAAATATTTTTCCCGGTTTTTTATATTTTTTTCCAGTATATCCAAATGGTATGCTGCTTTGTTTGCATCCACTTCCAACACATAAAATTGTATAGGAACTTTGTGCCCATTTGCGGTGCTGTAATCTCTTGACACAACTTTAAATTTACCTATGTTAAAAAGTATGCTGTAATTATTAATGCTGTAATTGGTTTTCCAATGATAGGTTGATTTGTCTTTTTTGGTGGTTACTTTCTGCAACAATCCCGGCCCGGCTACTACCAAGCCTTTAGGTACGGTAATCATCAAATCTGCACCTTCGTTAGGTTCATCAGATGGATGATCTTTGCAAGGGAAATAAACTTTGCCGCCTGTACCTTCGGCTGTAATGGCCACCCATGGATTGCCAGTGGAATCCTTCGTCCAGGTAAAGCCATCATCCCATGGCGGACGAATAGCCGTGTGTGGATGCCCTTCATAATCTACTTTTACAAAAGCTTTGCCCGCCGGCAATTCTTTATCCATGTTAATGCTGATCATATTGTTTTTGTAATCGAAATTTTGTTTTTTACCATTAACTGTAATACGATAGATAGTAAATGAATCCAACAGATCGAACAAAAGTACTTTCGCAGGCTGCTGCATATTTACATCTATAATTGTATAGCCACTGATGTTTTGATGAGGTATATTAACATCAAGTGCAATTGTATAATGCCTGATATCCATAATAGCCTGTTCAGGTTTTAATTTACCGCCCGAAGTAAATTGCTGCTGTGCATTGCTGATAATGAAAATGAAAAGAAAAAAAATGGATAGAAGATATTTCATCATAATTCTCTGCTTTAAAAAGTAAATTAGTTGAATATAAATCGTTGTTGAAGTTAAATAGAAATTCTTGAAATTGCAATAGTAGTAAAACTTAGTTGCCATCGTTTTGGGGCAGGATGATAAATTATAACACTGCTGCCTACCACGCTCGTTTATAACCAATTTGTGCATTGGTATTGATATAACAGTCAGATGGGATATTTACTTTTTTAGTTCTACTTCTGCTAAAAAATCTTTTATTGCTTTTATATTTTGTTCCTTGTTATCATGCATTGTTCCATGTCCGGCACCATCAATCATTACAAATTTAGAATCCGGCACCAAGCTCTGAAAATAGTGTACCGTTGCAGGACGTGCTTCATCAAATTCGCCAGTAATAAACAGGGTAGGCACTTTAATGGTTTTTAAACTTTGTACCCTGTCGTAATTAATAAGCGTTCCTGTAGCCGTAAATTCGGTTGGGCCCCACATGTAATTATAAATAAATTTACTTCCTTTGGCTGTTGATGTATCAAGCTCGCTGGTTAACCTTGTCTTTCGTACGCCATAATTTTTACTAAAAACCTCATTGGCATTTTTGTATGCTCCTGATTCGTAGTCGTGATTTATTTCTCCATTTTTTATAGCCAGTTGTATAGTATCTGCTAACTTACTAATAAGGGTATCGGCATCTTTTCTCCATAGCGAAGTACTAAAATATGGACTGTTGAATATAATTGCTTTTATACCTTCGGGATGTTTCAAATAGTATTCCAGCGCTAATGCTGTACCCCAGGAGTGGCCATGCAGATAAAATTCTTTTAACCCGAGCGAATTTTTTAAAGCATCTACCTGCTCTACAAAGTTTTCAACTTTAAGCAAACTCGTATCGGTATTATTACCAGATTGACCGCTACCAAGCTGATCAAAAATAATAACTGGTCTATCACTACCTAAAGAGGCCAATTGATAAAAAGACTTGCTGGTGCCACCTGGCCCGCCATGTAGCATCATGATGGGCGTGCCTTTTCCATCACCGAGTATGCGGTACCATATTTTGCCACCCTGTACATTTACAAAACCTTGCCGGGCTTTTAAATCTGGTGAGGTTTTACAGCTAAAAAGGGAAACAAAAATTATAAAAATAAATAACTGTGTAAGCAGTTTGAGATGGCTAATGAATTTCATATAAAAATTATTGTTGTATAAATATACCGCCAATTATTTTCTCTGGATTATTGCCGCATATAAACAGGATAATTTTTAAGTTCGACTCTTACATGTTACAAAGAAATACGTTGTTACTTTTCTGCTTGTTCTAATGTAATGTTCATGTGTTTTATTTACTGATTTAATTAGTTTGAATTTGGTAATAAATGTAGATGGCATTAGTTTAAAATTTATATAAGGTAATTGTTGTGGACTTTTTTAATACTGTATTTGTTTACACAGATAACAACTGCGTCAAGAGGGGAATTTATATTAAGAGGGCAAAGGACATGATTTTTACCCAGTAAATTATTTCAATTTTAAACGTATTTAATAATACACAAAAGGCACAGGATATTTCCTGCGCCTTTTGTGTATTAAGTGGGTTAGATATATAGATATGAATTTTTAGCGTAAACTTATTCGTTTAAAATATTAGTTCAGAATTAGACCTAAAAAACACTTGCTATTAGCCTTGTGTGATGTGTTACTAAGAAATATCTGCCTTACTACAATTGATGGCTATAATGTTCAGATATTTTATTGAGCGTTTGTTCTGCATTCATTTTTCCGGTAGGCTCATCAGATACTTTTAACTTTTGCCATTGTGGAATATTAGCCAGGTAATGTGTAAATTCTTCCTGTGCAGTTCCCGTACCCAGCAAATGCAATTTCTGTGTGTTGGTAAGATGTTCCATTATTTCATTAAAGAATTTATGCAGGTTGGTTACTTTGGAATTGTGTGCTGTAACTTCACTTCCATAGCGGTTATTTGCATCAGCTTTAACATGTGCTTTAATCTGCAGGGAAGTTACTTCCTGTCCATCGTGGTTTGAAATGATATGTGCTTCATGATGATCCATCCATACACCAGCTAACTTTTCTAATTTTTGCATTTTATTTTGTTTTATTTATTTAAAAAGATAATTTAATCAGACTATTTTAAGAATTTGATAATTTGTATTTCCCAAAGTGAAATTGTCATTTACTTTTTTACCCACTACAACATCAAATGCCGGTGAACCCGTTGAAATACAATGAAGATTAACATCATCCGCTTCAAATACCCCCAACGATATACCAACCAAAAACCACAGGCTGTTTGTTTGTATTAAAGCCCCGGCCTGCACATCATCAAATTTATGAGCTGCAAAATGCTCCAGCAATGCCAGGTCGGTTTGTGCCCTGCCCAGTTGCTGTTGCAATCTTAGCTGAGCTTCTTTGGCAATTGTTTGTTGAGAAAAATCCTCAGGGTCCAAAGTGTTATCTTCATCCAAGTCAGCATAATCCTGATAACTTTCCATTGATTTTGTAAGGTCAGTAATCACTGTATGTTGCCGGTTAATCAAGAGCTGTATTATTTCTTTCTTATTCATTATTTATAATTAAGTATGTAACAAAAATACCTGGCATAGCTCTTCTTTTATATGACCACAATCATTGAGAAAGATGATATTCGATTGTGCATGCTTGGGAATTGTGATTCTATCCGGGACGGTTAATACCGAATTCATTAATTTGAACTGATGCACGGTTTTAATTAAATGACAGATTGCTTTTTATGCTTTCGATTCTTAATCTGGTTATAATCCGATAGGAGACGTAGGTTTTGCATGTGGGCGTATCTATGCCAATGTAATAGTTTTTAGAATGTAAGGCGAGGCTATTTTTGTAACGGTAATATTGGCACATGTGCGTCTTTTACTGGCGCAAATGTGCCCTTGAGTAAAGTTTGTTTTATACGAAATGATTGTGGGGCAATTATGTCTTTCAATCTTGCCCGAATTCCCGAACTGAAGGTCTGGTCTTATTACCATCGACGATTTTAATCGACGTGTTTTTATTTTTTAATGGTGAACTGTGCTGCGGCTTTTCGCCGTTCATCTTAAAGAGAGACGGCGACAATTGCTGCTGGTGCAGTTGGTGTACCGGTGTATGAGGAACACCCGCTGAGGAAAAAGAAGCATACCACGGCGTAAAAAAGGTATCACTTGCGCAAAATACCTGCGGCAGTTCTGTATTAGAATCCAGTTCTAATGATTTAGAATAAACTGATATCTGGCTTTATCAGTTTTAATAAAGTAAATTCCGTTTGGCAAATGTTCAATTGCAACGGCTTTTACCTGTCGTTTTTTTGGAACTACTATTTGCCCTGTTGAATTAAATATCTCAATTTCATTTTGTGTTTCTATAAAGCTAATTTTATTTGAAGCCGGATTGGGATATATGATGATACTGGAATTAAGGGTTATACTGTTAGATAATATTTTTGAGAAAGAGACGCTGCCATTTATATCCACTTGCTTCAGCCGGTAATAAGTTGTTTCATAAAAAGGATTGAAGTCGATTGTGCTGTAATTTTCAATAGTCGTAGAGTTTCCTTTTGCTTTTACTTTAGTTAGTGTTTCCCAGCTTACTGCATTGGAAGATTTTTCAACAAAAAAATAATCGGTATTTAGCTCCGTAGCAGTTGACCAAAATAATCTAATTGTTTTTTTGTCCAGCGTTTGTAAATCAAAATTAATCAGTGAAACCGGTAGGGGAGCACAACCTGTATTAACAATAACAGGGAACAATGTGGTTACACTTTCACCATAAATATTGATTCCTTTTACACTGATGTTGCCGCTTGTTGCAGCCAGCCCAAAATCTACATTGATGCTGTTTGTATTGCTGTTTCCGCTTGCTCCGCCGGGCAAGGTCCATGTGTCTGAGTCAGCTCGTGCAATGGCCGATACGGAATAAGGTACAGCATTTTGTCCCTGGCAAACAGTTCCTTGTCCGATAATATTACCTGTGCATCCAGGCAAGTGGCGCATAGCAACGCCATGTAAACTTGCTGCAATACCATCAATACCGCCGGGGTTTGAGTTGCAAAGACCGCAAACAAGTATTTTCATACAAGGGTCATAAAATATTCTGGATTTGCTAAAATCCGATCTACCATCATGTCCCCAAATAGTAGTTGAATTTATCGTTTGCCTTTTAAAGCCCAGACCATAATAATTACCAGATAGCACAGTAAAATCGGTTAGTTGAGCTAAAGAATTGGCATTGATTATTTGGCCATTCATTAAGGCGCTGTACCATTGTGCCATTTCGCTGGCTGTGGAATACATAGCTCCGGCAGCACTAACTGCACTCATAAAAGCTACTTTTGAAATGGCTGTAACATCGGCAGCAGCTTTCCATTGATGCGCTTTAACTCCTAAAACAGTTTCCTTAACATCAAAGAAAGTGCTATCCATGTTAAGTGGTGTAAGAATGCTGTCGCGTATTAATCTGGAAATATGAAAACCGGTAATATTTTCTGTAACCATACCTGCCAAAATATAATTGATATTTGAATAATTAAAACCCGTGCCGGGCGCAAAATTTGGCGAGCCTACCCAGCTTAACACTTCTACTGGCGTCCAAACACGGGCGGGCGCCGCATCAAGCGAATCCAGAAATGGTTGATTGGCAAATGGATCTGCAATACCACTCGTATGATTGAGCAACTGGCGAATTGTAATGTTTGGATTTACGTTTAGGTATGTAGGAAGATATAAAGAAATTGGGTTGTCTAAATTTATCAAATTATCTTCTTGCAGCTTTAATAAGATAACTGAAGTAAATAATTTTGAATTGCTTTCCAATGCAAATTCCATGTTAGAATTAATAGGAACTCCTGCATGAGAGACTCCAACTATTCCTTGCCATGTACCCTGGCCCGGACAAGTTACGCTCAAAGATGCACCTTTTGTACCCGGAAAACTTCCAATAAAAGTTAGCGTGTCTTGTAACATGGTAGCCAAAGCAGGGCTAAAGGATTGTGCCTTGGTGCCTAATCCAACTAAACAAAACAAGGTGGCGAAGAGTAGTTTTGTCTTCACGTAATTAATTTATGGTAATTAAATTTTAGTGTCAATTAAATATGAACTTCCGAATCCTCAAATAACGTAATTCTTACTGATATTATTGCTGATGACAACTAGTTGCTCGGTAAACCGGTCATTGTATTTTTCGTTTGTTAGCCAAGTCTATCTAGGAGAGTCCTTGCTGCAAAGATATGCTGCATCACTTTGTGTATTAGCGGACCGGTGCCTATATAAAAGCTTTTCTACATTAAGGATTGGCTGTTTTATTTTGCAGGAGTTTTTTGTGCCGATGGTATTATGGCACAGCAATTGCCAAAAACATAGCAGGTAGTTATATCATTTTAAAATTTGTGTTACACTTCTTACTCATTGAAATGCGTTAAAAACTCCCACTCCGTTTTATTTTGTTCGTAAAATGATGCAGAAGAATAGCGGTATTGCTCTGGCAAATTACATATACCTGCTTTCACGGGATTGTAGTGGATGTAGTCGAGTTTTTGCTGGTAAACTTTGTCAGATATTAATTCAATACTAAGCGCATTTCTTTTCCATAACTGGTACTTTCTATCTTTGCTTTTTACTTTAAGTTGAGCTAAAATTTCAGGATAATTTTTTTGAAGGTCTGCTTTTATTTGTTGAGCCGTGTATTTTAAAAAAGTCACGGTGAACATCGGAAGGGTTAATGTTGGATTGCATTTGCCAGATGAGGTGGATATGGTTGTCCATGATGACGAATGCGTTGAGTTTAATTCTGTTTGCAGTTACTAAATAACGAAGGCTGTCAATAATGATATCCTTGTATTTTTCGGGAGTCAATATTCTTTTCCCCGTCCGACCGGTCATCCGGGCGGGCAATTCTGGATGGCGGCAGTGAAGAATTACGGATATTCGGTAATGAAATCGGGTATTGAATGTAAATTGTTTACAGTAGGTTATCTATAAAATGCTAATGAAAACAATGAGATTTTGCAAATACTACGAAACCCTCCGTTTGCCGTTGTTTTGTGTTGTGTGTTGGGCTTTGTAATTTGGCTACACCAACATATTTTAGGGTGCATGAAGTTTCTGCTCTTTTTTGCCGGCACACTGCAGGTTGTTCGTGTAGCCAACGCTGCTTTGCCATCGGCACGAACACCAACGGCAAAAAATACTATCTGTATCATAAACAAGCAGCCCTTTGTTGCCGCCGCATGGCTTCAACCAGCTGTGGAAAATGAAAGGCTTGCTCAAAATTTCTGATAAATAACTCAACGCTGTTTATTTTATAACCAACTTGTTTACCCAATTTATACCTGGCGCTGTCAGGCGTACTGCATATATTCCTGAACTTAGCGTATACAGATCTAGTTTAATAAATTGAATGCCTTTAAAAATAGGTTTACTTAAAACCACCTGGCCCAGTTGATTAATTATCTGCAACTGCATTTCTCCGCTGGCAGGTTCATTCAAAACAAGGTTTGCATTAATAGTTGCGGGATTTGGAAATAATGAAAATTCCTGTAGCCCTGCAATTTTGGGCACAATCTTGATCAGGCTAATCGAGAAAGCGGCATCAACGTCTACCACTTTTAGCCGATAATAAATCAAACAGTTTTCTACATTCAGATCATGGTAACTGTAATTCCGTACACCACTGCTGTTACCTGCCGCCTGTACCCGTCCGATAGTAAAAAATGCAAGTCCATCGGAGCTTTTTTGTACCTCAAAATAGGCACTGTTTTGTTCTGATTGCGTACTCCAGCTTACAAGAACATTTGTTTGTTGACGACTTGCCTTTAATTGAATACCATTTATTGGCAAGGGACCTCCGATGGTTGTAAAAGCCTGAGTAGCGCTGTACCCCGACCGTCCTACACTACCAACAGCTTCGCAGGCATAATCATAATCAGTATTAGCAGATAGGCCGGGTATAGTAATGGATGTTGTATTTACGGGTGCTACTGTCCAGGTATTTTCTGTTAATTTTTTATAGCGCAAATTATAAGAAGATGCAGTTGCGTCAGGGGTCCAGGAAAAGGTGCCACTTGAATTGGTAATATTGAAAACAATGAGCCCGGTTGGCACTGGCGGGGGTACTGTACTGTTATCATTTATTAACACGGTATAGTCTTCCGTTTCTCCCCTTGTATAATTACCGCAGGGAGTTGCCGGGCTGTCATGGCTCATAACTATCCGCATTCTTGCAGTTCCTAAAGGAGCATTGGAGGGCACGGTAAAATTAAAGGAAATCAAACCGGTAAAATCAGTATAAAGGGCTACAACGTCCTCACCTGGATCATTAAAATCATTGTCATGATTATAGTCAATCCATATCCCGTAATACTCATATTCAGGGTAAGGAACCAGTCCAGACAAATACCCCTGCACCAACTGGTTACGATTAAGCGGAGCAACGATATTGGTAAAGTCTGCGTAACCATTATTGTTTCCTGAATAATTATTAAAACCATTCAACAGCCATACCTGAGCCAGGTATTCCTGAGTCTGGCTTTGGCCTGCAGAAGTGCACATAGCTGTTCCTGTGGTTGTAAATGTTTGCGTTGCACCATAGCCTGTTGGCCCGTTATCACAAATAGCTTCTACAGCATATTCATAGGTTGTACCGGGGTACAGGCCAAAAATATTGATGCTGGTAAGGTTATAGGAAACAACATTCCAGGTACTGGATGAAACTGGTTTATACCGTACATGATATAACGTGGCATTGGGAACAGCCGTCCAGGAAAAGCTGGCAAATGTATTGGTAATATTTGTTACCGTTGCACCTGTTGGAATATTACAGGGCCCTGCTCCCGTATGGTCCAGAAAATGAAAAGCCGTCATAGACGTGCCGCTTAGTACATACAGGCTGTTGTCGCTTGCTAGTGTACAGGCATATCCCCATCCACTATAAATATTTGTTGAGTCTACCCATTTCCTTAAACCGGTATTATCATATTTTACTGTAATCATCCGCAGGTATTGTGATCCAAATTGAGTAAACATAGGTCCACCTTTTCCCGTAACAAAAACATCTCCATTGGCTTTGGCAGCAATAAAATAAGGTTCTTCATCATTACCCGATGTTTCATTATACCTCGTATTCCATAGCATGGCACCGGCAGTATTAATCTGAAAGGTAAGCCAATCAAAATAGGATGCCGCGATGGTGCCATATCCAATAACACTCAACTTATCTGCCGCAAATGTCAGTCTCGTCGGAAAGTCGGATCCTCCAAAATCAAAGTCTTTTTTCCATAGCTGTGTGCCCGAAGGATCAAATTTGTAAATCACAATATCCATAGCACTTGATGGGGTAACCTGGTTATCATAGCCTGTAAGTAGATACACATTAGCGGCATCATCTATTTCAACATCATGCCCCCCACGGCCCAGCAAGCCTGCAGTCCATAATAAATTGCCTGTTGTATCCCATACCGCAATTTGTGCAACACTGGGGTTTCCTCCCGCGGCTGAAGACGCAGACAAAACAATTTTATTTCCTTTTAGCCGCATAGACCTAAATAATCCAGGTGCATTTACGGCACTGTTTTGCGTAAAAAGAATATTGCCATTCGTATCGAATTTTATTAAAGCAAATCCGGGTAAAGTTCCAACACCACATGCACCTACATAAAGATTTCCGTTATTATCCACTTCACACCTCAGGTTCATCCCTGCCAGAAAATTTATCGGGCTAATAACCTGTTTCCATAACTGATCACCATCGGGGCTGTATTTTAAAACCACAACGGCATTGGGAGTACTGGTTCCGGAATAGCGGTAACCAGCTACAAAAACATTATTGCTGTTATCTGTGGTTACCCAAAGCGGCCGCTCATAATTGCTGGCAATACCCGATGCTGATATTGCTTCCCACTGCAAAACACCAAACTTGTTATACTTACGGGTATAGGTATTATTGCTTACCCAGTAGCCGGTTGCAATTACATTGTCCTGATTGTCGCGGGCAATCATTACACCCGTTTTCTGAGTGCTTCCTGCCGGCCTCATCCAGTCGGTAGAAAATTGTGCCTGCGAAATAATTGATACTAATACAAAAATCGCTATTAATGTGAGTTGCTTTTTCATAAAAAATATTTTATCATGGTTGCAATAGTCATTAATTATACTTTTAGAAAGCATATTGAACTTTCGCACAACTTTTAAAAGTAAATAGTATTGCTGTTTGGGTTATTTTAGCAGCTCTCAGGGGGCTTCTGGATATCAAAATATTAAATAGGGACAGAATTATTGACTAGAATCTACTTAATTAGTAAACTTAGACTATGAAATTGTAACCTATTTTAATTAAGTATTTTGTCTAAACATGAAATTAAATAAATATGGGGGTAAAAATTATGACAAAAATCAGCTGTGGAAATAATAGTAAATACTTTTTACGGGCACAGATTTTTGTTTTCCTCGCTTTGATTCATGTCTTCACCTTTTTTGCCATCGGCACGAACAGCAACAGCGGCAAATACTTCATATCTACCAGTAAGCGTAACTATTTGCCAATTGGGAGATTTTTTTATATTCTCGTTTTAAAATTCGATTGTAAACCGTTAAATCTAAAACGATATCATAATCCCGTAATCATTTCAATAAAAATTTAATGCTAGGAAAGGAACGCCTGCATGCTTGCTGAACGCCAAACTTAAGCCGGTTGAGCAACAACATTTTCTATATGCGCCCCAACTAAAAGTGAGGTTAGCCTTTAGTCAGGTAATTTTATCAATGGATGGGAAGAAGTTAAGGGACTATAAATCCATGCATTATTGAAAGCTGAACCAGCGTTAAAAGGTCCATCCCTTTGTGTTGGCTTATCAGCCTGTAATATAAGATCCCATTCCTTGATACCAGAGAAATAATGTTTGGTAAACTGGTATACTTTTTTTTCCAATGTTTTGGTTTGTGTGCTTATAAGCTTACCCCAATCATCTGTCCCGTTCTTTTTATTCCACGCCTGAATTATACTTTTTTGAGGAGAGATGGTCACATTGCTGCCACTAATCTGGTAAGTGCCATTTTCTTTGGTTAGCAACAATTGATTTGAAACGTACTGAAAGGTTTTGATGTAAAAGGTATAAGTGCCATTGCTGTTAAAAGTGTATTGCCTTACAATGTAGCCATTAATGCCATTGTTAACCGAATAAGCTGACTGGTCACTTGCACTGATGCTCCAGGTACCAAGTATGGAACTATTGTCAGTGTTTGTTGTAACCGGTGTGTTGTTTTGTTTTGGCGTTACCATTTCAACAGATGCCAGTAGTGCGTCAATATCTTTTATATAATCCTGGCTGTTGGTTGTTGCTATAATGCTTACACAACGGTTATAGCCACTAATGGTAGTTTGTGTAACCATTGCATTGGCACTGTTAAAAGTAAAGGCAGCAGCACCAGCTTTTGTTTGCCATCCCTTAAGCTCTTTTGCAGCAGCAGGTTTTGGAGCCTCGGCAGGGTGATAATTTTTTACTACCATTTCCTGCCATTCATAGTCAAAATCCTGATTAATATTCCCTTTACTTACCGTGCTTTTTACAATATTTATCCGGCACCAGCTGCTATTTTTTTTATTTACAGTAGTATAGCTGGTTGTATTTTCTGTTACATCCTTTTGCCAACCGTCTGGCGCATTGTACATAACAAGGTCTACGGTTTGTTTTTGGGCACTAACTTCTGCCGGAATAAACGTAGCAACTAAAGCAAAACAACAACTGATAAAAGCTAATAGTTTTTTCATGTTAAAGAGTTTTATTTGGCATTTATTTACCCAGCATATTTTTTAATGTTGTAAAATCAACCGCTTTTAAAATAGCTTCCTCAAAATTTGCTGCTATGGGTTCCTGGCTGTTCCAAATAATCGTAACGCAAATAAATTGCGGTGATGAGCCCGGTAATTTTTTATTAAAATAACCGGGGTTTGGCTTAATCAATACTTTCCCGAAAGGGTCATCATCACTGGTAAAGAGGTAAGCATCTAATTTGGCTTTTGGGTCTTTCTTTACAATAGCCGGTTCATCCATTTCAGCAGCAGACTTGCTTAATTGTGTTTCAATCTTTTCAAATTCAGGTTTGTAATTACCCGCATTTGCTTCCAATAATTTTTCATACTTATTCTTAGCATACGGGTAAT
>JBBQPX010000038.1:0-12389 GCA_038216775.1 Chitinophagales bacterium | reverse complement strand
GAAATCAGACCCTGCTGGCTTTTCTACTTTTAATACATTAGCAGAAGTATTTATTCCTGTTGCTGATGGATTAGCAGCTAAAGCTACTGTAAGGCCTGCGCCAAATGTGGACGTAAAACTTGAACAGCTTTCAAAATCTACCGGGAACGTTGTGGCTGGTATTGGTGTGCCTGTACATCCGCCAGGTACTACCAAAAATAATGAAACATTATCTATATTAACCACTCCTGTTGCACCACCAATGTCGAATATAGCACGGGAATTAGGATCTCCCCAACCAGTAGCCGTTAAGTTTAAGGTGTAGGTTGTTCTTGTTGCTGTGATGTTTACAGTTTGCGTTGTATTTGCAAAAGAACCACCACTTAAACCTATACCAGCAACAATTGGTCTGTTTGCTGTGGACCATGCATCAAATGTTAATTTATACGTTTGTCCCTGTGTTAAATTTAAGCCTGTTTGGCTAAGGTTTACATCATAAGGGTTGCCTGCAACAGTTACATTTTGAGAGTAGTATTTATTACCACTTGCTGTAACAACCGGCGGAAGTGTAGTTGATACACCTACACTCCATGGTGTAGCAGTTGTTGCTTCAAAATCAGGATTAATTATAAGCCCGCCATTAAAAGGAGGAGGCGTTACAACTGTTTTATAAAAATAAATATTATCTACAAAAATATCTGACGGAGTTACACCGCCCTGGCCATCAAATTTCAACTGATTAACAATTGCTAAATTAACTGCGGTAAATGCAGTTAAAGGAATATCATAACTATTCCATTGTCCAATAACTAAAGGAGCTAACGCTACCAAAGTTTCACCACCACCTATTGGTGTAAATTTTACATTGGTTGCATTTGGTGTCCATACATCAATGTGAATAAAATTATAGGTCGATAAATTCTGGACAGTGAAATCAGTTCCCTGATAATTAAAGTTTGCATATTTCAATGCTTTATTTCCGCCAATATTAAGTTCAGTTTGAACAGTGCTTTGTCCCCAATTTGGATTGTAATTTGGACTGCCTACTGTAGTGTAGGTGTCGCTATAAATTGAAAGAACATTTGCCTGGGCACGGGTTGGTATTGGAGCAGCAGTAGTAGGTTCGTTAGCTGCTACTGTTGCCACTTGCATGATGTCATCTATATAAAACGTACCTGCTGTGGTGCCTGTGCCGAACGATAAAAATAAATTTGTGTACGTGCCTGTTCCTGCTACTGTAAATGTCAACTTTTCCCAACCCGTTCCGCCGTGCGTTTTGGTGTTTTGTGGGTTAGGCGCTGTTCCACCTGTTAATTGTATAGTTACAGGTATTGCTACGGTTGAATATACTTGTACAGTGAAACTCTTTTGCGTTGTAATATCTACCCCCGGGTTTAATTTTACACCAAAATTTTCACCAGCAACGCCAGCATTTGTTATTCTGGCCACTTTAGTTGCAGATGTATTTGAACCTGTAAGATTAGGATTTGTGAGTAATGTTACCGGTAAACTTGTAGCTATAAAATTAGCAGCATAATTTACTGTAACGGCATCAAATGTTATTGGCAGTGATACCGGCAATAAAACAGGAGGAATTGTAAACGTAACATTTATAACATTTGTAACGCTAGCAGAAGCGCCTGCGGCATTAGTAACCAATAGTGTAACCGAGTAAGTACCGCTTCTGGCATAAGTATGAACCGGATTTTGCTGGGTAGATGTAATACTATCTCCAAAATTCCAAAAATAATTATCGCCGTATTTAGAAGTATTAACAAAAGTTACCGTTCCCGTTGTGGCATCTACCGAACTTGTAAAGCTGGGTAAAATTGTGGGTAATTTTTGATTTGCATCATCTACTTTCGTACATGCTGCAATTAAGTACGAAATGGTTAAAATCGATAAAATGACTTTAACGTTTTTAAGTAGCTGTTTCATTTTTTTAATTTTTTGGTTATAATTATTTTTCATAAACTCTTACATAATCCACTAACATAGTTTGTGGAAATACTGTTGCTGCCGAAGGATTACCTACAAAACTTCCGCCTACGGCTAAATTTAAAATGATATAGAAAGGATGGTCGAATACCCATTGTCCGGTAACTTTTGAGGGCGTAATTTGATTATACAATTGGTCATCAACATAAAAATTTATATACTCCGGACCCCACTCAATTCCAAAAACATGAAAGTCATTATCGAACCTCTCATTCTGCAGATAATAACTTTTGGTTATTGCATTACCGCCAGAGTAACCAAGTCCATGAACAGTTCCCTGAATTCGGGTAGGCTCCTGCCCTCTGTTTTCCATAATATCAATTTCGCCACACTGCGGCCATACAGTTCCAGGCCCGTTGCCTATTGCGCAATTTGCACCCAATAACCAAAAGGCAGGCCATATACCTTGTCCCGAAGGCAACTTGATACGGGCTTCGTAGCGGCCATAAGCTTTCTCAAATTTTCCACGGGTTATAATACGGCCCGAGGTATACTGCGACCCCATGAAGCTCTCTTGCCTGGCTGTTATTTCCAAATTACCATTGTTCACCATTACGTTTGAAGGCCGGTTTGTGTAATACTGTAATTCATTATTTCCCCAGCCATCATTAAATGCCCCTTTGCCAATTTCATAAGACCATAATGTAGCGTCTGGAGCTCCATTTGTATTGAACTCGTCGCTCTTTACTAATTTTGTAAAAGTTGTTACCGTTTGCGTTTTATCTTTATTACAACTTGAAATTGCAAAAAAGCAAAAAGCAAAAACAGGCAATAACAACAAGCTTTTTTTAATGCTAATTTTATTTTTAATCATACTATTATTTTTTAAATGATGCAGTATCAAGGTTTATAGAAGTAAACATTATCCAGATAAAAATTGATATTTCCGGAAAAAGTAATCTGCGCCAGATTACCTTTTTGATTTAAAATATCGCCTGTTAAAGGAATATCTAAAACAAGCCATTGACCCACTACTAACTGATTGGCAGGTATTGTATAATTAATTTGTTTATCATCACCAATCGGATTGCCTGTATTCGGATCCGTTTCCAGCATGCCGTTTGCACCTCTATCTCTTATACTAAAGTTTAATGCAGATGGGCCGCCTGTTGATGTTGGGAAAACATTCAGATGAAGGAAAGTTTGATTTGTTGCATTAACCGTTGGGTTTTGAAACTGAATACCTGCATAATTAACATTGCTGTTATACAAAACATGATTAGTGCCGATAGTTAATAGAGAAGTTTGTGTGGTAGCGCCGCCAAAATTTCCATTATACGTATCAACATTAACGTTATTAAATAAATCACTAAAAATAGAAATAACATTGCTGGCTAAAGGTAGCGGCACTTGTGTTGGAGGCGCAGGAAAAGTGCCGGCGGATGTTATTTTTAAAGAACCTTTTGCTAATACGCCACGGATTGATGCAGTAATTGTTGCTGTTCCTGTATTATTTACCGTAACATTTCCTAAGGCATCAACCGAAGCAACGTACGGGTTTGAAGAAACAAAATCAAAGTAAGCAGGAGCAGGAATAACTGTGATGTCAGCACCACTTGCTAAATTAAATTTTTCAGATAAACCTGTCATGGGTATAGTGGTTCCATTAAAACTACTTTGAACCAAGTCAGCACCGTTATAAATGGCGGGGCGTGGTTGCCCTATTGTACCTAATTTTTCAAATTTTAATTCATCTATCCAAAGGGTAAAACCCAACCTATCAACACCAATACCTCCAATAGCATATCTTAACATGCCACGCTCCTTAACTAATTTAGATGCATCTGCAATTGGAATGATATACTTTGTCCAGTTGGTTGACAATAATACATTGTTAAGGGTAGTTTTAAATTGATTTGCACCAAAATCTTCGCCAAAACCAATCTCACTTGCAGTTGCGGTGGTACTGGCTTTTGCCCAAAAAGTTAAAGCATCATAACCGGTCAAATTTCTTCCTGAATTATTTCCATCAATTCTTAAAATTCCACCTGCATAATTTCCTGTGGGGTCGTTTCCACTCGGCACGTCAATACGCATAGATGAAGTACCAAGATAAGCTACCGTATTATCAACAGACCAGGCAGTAGCTTTTGAGCCTACCGGATTGTTAGCATCTGCTCCATAAGGGAAGTAGAAATTTGAGCCTAAGCCCACGGGTCCATCGTTAAATACGTAATCGGTTGTGGGGTAGGTAGCAAAAGAAATATTATCTGCATGTTCTCTTTTGCAACCCGTGATAAAAATTATCATCAGCCCCAAAAAGGCGATGAATTTTATTACATTACGATTAATTTTTTTCATATACTTAGTGTTTTTATTTTCCAATATCTATTCTGATGTACGTTCTTATTTCCCATTCCGAGCCATTCGGAAATCCTACCGGACTCAATACGGGTTGTGGTGGAAACGTATTTGGGATAAAAGTATTGGTAGGTGAATATCGTGGAGAGTACTGGTCTAAAGACCTCCAGGTTCCCATAACTCCAATTCGGGTATTTGGTAAAAGAAACCAGTCTGGTTTTCCTAATGAGGTAGATATATCTAAACTTGTTTGTAGCGGGAATGTTAAATTGAAATCTCTGTAATAATCAAATGGACCCCAATCATTAACCTTACCAGTAAGTACAAATTTCATTTTCTTATAAATAACTCTTACATCTCCACCATATCTATGAATAAGTCTTTCGTCGCTTCCGTTTGCCTGTCCGGTTCCTGCAAAAAGATTAGCAACCAGGCCAAACGAACGGTTTAATTTTGAAACGATACGTGTGTTTACTTCATATAAATTATGTGCTGGTGCAGAACCAGGAAAAGCATAAGTTGCTCTTTTATCTGTAAAGCCAATAGCAGCATCCTGCGTAGTTGGTAAATAACGATAAACAAAATCAACATTAAACGCAAATTTTGCATCTTCAGTTTCATCATTATTCCATTCATACATCCAGGTAGCCGGAGTTGGGTCGTAGGTAATTAACAGCTCACCTGCAATGGTTTCTCTGTTGCCTCTTACTGCAAAAGGATCGTCTATTATATTTCTTAATCTTCCTGGAGATTGAATACCGGCAGGAACTGGCCCTATAATTGGCTTTTGCCATAGGAAATTAGGCGCTATCTGGAAATTTTTGATATTGTAAGTAAATCCAGCCAGCACGTTGTTTTGATTTCCGCAACCACAATCCTTCAGTCTCCATCCGGTAAAGGTTTTTGTATTATCAGCACCACCGTTGGCAACCAACCCCATGGAAGCAGCCTGTGCATAAGCATTAAAACGGCCTTTGGAGAAAGTGAATTTAACTTTAGCTCCCCAGTTATCTTTATTAGTAACATAATCGTTGTAAACAACATAATTGCCCACCGACCCGGTGATATATTGGAAAGACCTGCCGTTTAAAGGTTGTCCACCCCATATTCCTCCCACCTCTATACCTAACGGACCAATAGCTGTTTTTGAATAAAGGGTAGCTCTGCGGGTTTTAGGCAACGGAATTGCTATTGATGTAAGAGCAGCACCGGCATTAGCAATATCTTCATGATAAACTGCAGCAAGATCAATTTTGCCAATTTTACGTGCATATTTTAGCAATACTGCGGGATTTGCACCCCACCAAAGTTGAGGACCAAATGCTGCTTTTAATCCTTTAAATGCTTTTTTTCCATCAATTTCAAATCCGGATATTTCACCGTTATATATATCTAAATTAGGGCCGTAATTAGCTTCAGGATATAATCCGAAAAAATCACCTTCATATCCCCAATGGTAATGACCCGTTCTGTAAAAACCCCGCAAATCAAATTGTTTGGCGTTCCACTCATAACTGGCACTGTAAATCTGCACCCTATTATTATCTGTTTGTACAACAGGGCCATTAGGCGTATTTACCGTAATCGGAAATCCTCTGTTTTCGTAAAAAATCTGGTCAATTGGGTTTGTGGCAACATTTCCTAAAATATTAGCCACCACATTAGCTCTCATATTTGATGTAGGATTTGCTTCCACACCAATATAATACGACTGCATATGGTCGAACCCGAGTTTATCAGGATAGGTTGTGGAACCCGGCACCGCCTGCGAAGGCGTAGTAATTAAACTTCCGCCGGTATTATAAGTAGTTATATCCATGCGAAGCGTGCTTAGCCGAATTTTACTCTTTGCTTTACTTTCCAATGCAGCTGCATCTCCTCTTGCTTTTAAAACCGCGTCAGCTATTTGAATGCTGTTGAAATGTGTTTGCAAAGATTGCGCTGTGCTTCCCTGTTTATAAGGGTTAAACTGATGTGCCTCTTTTAACGCATAATATGCAGCCCGGGGATACAATTCATAAAGCCCTCTATCGTCAGTAGGACCTTTAGCACATATGCCGAACCACTCTTCGTTCATATTATTTTGGCCAGTTTTAAAGTCGAAAAGATAACCGCCATTAGCCCAGGAAGCATTAGCGTCATGCACATCGAGGTTTGATGTTTGCAGGTATTTCCACCAGCCATCGCTAAACTGAAAAGTAAAGCCACCTAAACTGTTTCCGGCTTTTCCCATGCCCGCTGCATTTTCATAAATTTCTTTCCAATTTTCCACATCATATTTTGCCTGGCCTTGCTGCTCTTCGTTGTTTGAAAGCTCATTAAACGCATCAGCACCAAATTCGCTGAACATAATTGGTTTGCCGTATTCTTTCTTTACCCGTTCAAAAACATCACCAAATGAAATACCCCTATACACATTCAGCCCTAGTACATCAATGTCTTTACACTCTTCTGCTATAATGTTCAAAAACAATAAATCACCATTACATATTGATATTGGATGCGACTTATCAATTGCTTTCATGGCCAAAGCGGCATCATTAAATGATTTGTACAGCGCCTTGGCTGCTATCGTGGATTTTCTATCCTCCATCGGAATATTCTCCGTTTCGGCACCTCTCCAAAAAAGACCGTAATTATTTTCATTACCCAACAGAAACATTAATACACCAGGTGTATTTTTATATTCCTCGGTCATGCTAGTTACTTCTTTTAATAGAAGCGCCTTTGTTTTGGCATCAGCATAATCGGTATTAGGATACCAACTGCCATTGATAGTTAATCCATAACGCCCAAAACTGTGATTAAGAACTGTGTAAATGCCATAATTTTCGTAAATATATTTAACCCATTTAGCAGGAACACCAGTATATAATCGAATAGTGTTAATGCCCATGTTTTTCAACAAAGACATTTCCCTATCCAGCGCAGCTGAAATAATATCATCAGGCTGTTTCCATAAACTGTAATTATAATTAGTACCGATGGGAAAGTAATCCCAGTTCATACCATTAATAAAGAAGTCATTTCCCCCAACTACAATTTTGTATCCTTGGTCTGCTTTTTTGACAGATACACTTCTATCTTGGGCAAAACTGATAAATGAAGTTAAAAAGAGGAGATGCAATAAAATGACAATACTTTTTCTCATATAGTGTGTTTTATTTTCTAAACCTTTAGACCACATTGGCAAGTTGCAAGGTGGTAAGCAATCGTAAAAAAGAATTTCCTGAAGAAGGAAAAACAAGCAATGTAAACCTACCAAATGCCTTGGCTACTTTCAAATAAAACGCCACTACACTTCTACTACACAAGCAGCAAACAGGAGCATTAATAGCTAAAAAGGATACAACATTGCTACATCAAATAAGTTGCAGGAAGTTTTAAGTTATTTTTTTTAAAAAATACAGGCAATAGCTGCGAAGTACTTTTTATTAATTTTTGATAAATTCCGCTTGCCGTATAGTAGGTTTTGCAAATGCAAAATGGCTTTATGGTGGACACAAAAAATTTAATTGGCTTAAGATTTGGGTTAACATTTAGAAGCACACTCTTAATATCAGATGCAGTTTGCATAGCGTGACAATTTGGCGCTAATTTCAATTGCAATGAGAAAAGAATGCTAGGTAATACCGCAATTGAAATTGCAGTATTGCAAAACAGCAGTTATGGTGAACATTAATATTAAGGTGATTGAAAAATAGCGGGTGATTATTTAATAACTATGTACTATTTAAAAAGCTTTTAACTTTAAAACATGAAACAACAATTTTTTTCTGCAACGGGTAAGCTGCTGATGATTTTTTTTATCAGCATAATTTTTACCGCATGCTCAACTAGCAAAAACAATGGCGCTGTGAAAAGTACTTTAACAAATATCCCACTTGGCGGAGCGGAAGCCTTTGACAAACAAGGGCACCGAGGCTGCAGAGGTTTGATGCCTGAAAATACTATACCGGCCATGATGAACGCCATCGGACTTGGTGTTACTACTTTAGAAATGGATATCAGCATCAGTAAAGACAAGAAAGTGTTTCTATCCCACGAACCATTTTTTAATCATGACATTACTACAAAGCCCGACGGAACTTATATAAGTGAGAATGAACTGAAGAGCTACAACATGTACAAAATGAATTACGATTCCATTGCTAAGTATGATGTTGGCATGAAGCCCCACCCGCTTTTTCCGGAGCAACAAAAAATGAAAGCTGTAAAGCCGCTGCTATCTGATGTTTTTAAAGCGGTAAAAGATTATATGATGACCGCAAGGCGTCCTTTTCCATTTTATAATATTGAAACAAAATCTGCAATAGAAGGTGATGATATTTACCACCCAAAGCCTGCGGAATTTGTAGAGTTATTGATGAAAGTTATTAAGGATAATCAAATGGAAGATTATGTAATTATTCAGTCGTTCGATTTCAGAAGTTTGCAATACCTGCACCAGCATTACCCAAAAATAAAAACTGCCATGCTTATTGAGGCTGATAATAACAGCAGTTTTCGAAAGCAGATTAAAGACCTTGGTTTTACACCAACTATATACAGTCCTGAATTTGCATTGGTGACACCAGAGTTAATCAGAGAGTGCCACGATTTAAACATGCAGATTATACCCTGGACAGTAAACACTAAAGACAAAATAAATGAATTAAAAAGCATGGGCGTAGATGGAATAATTACTGACTATCCAAATTTGTTTAATGAGTAGAAATACCCAACCACTCCTTTGCATTTTTAAAAAGCAATTTTTCTTTTAGCTCATTTGCAAAATTCATTTGCTCTATCAACAATCCAGGGTGATGTTCGCCAAGCGGAAAAGGATAATCGCTGCCCAGACAAATATTATCTGCACCCATAACTTTAATAATATACTTTAACGCAGCAGGGTCATGTACTAAAGAGTCTATCCAGAATTTTCCAATATAATCTCTTGGGTTAACTGGGTTATCAACAGCAACTAAATCTGGACGCACGTTAAAGCCATGTTCAATTCTGCCAATCGTAATAGGGAACGAACCACCACCATGAGCAAAAGCAACCCTTAAATTTGGAAATTTTTCAAATACGCCACCAAATATCATAGAACAAATTGCCCTTGATGTTTCACCCGGCATACCTACAAGCCAAGGCAGCCAGTATTTCTGCATCTGGTCTTGCCCCATCATTTCCCAGGGATGCACAAATAAGGCGCAGCCAAGCTTTTCAGCCGCTTCAAAAAAAGGAGAGAATTTTTCGTCATTTAAATTAACGCCGTTGATATTACTACCTATTTCCAATCCGGGCATTTTTAATTCGGTAACACAACGCTCCATTTCTTTAATAGCAAAATCAATATCCTGCATAGGCACTGTTCCAATTCCAATAAAGCGTGTGGGATTTTTAGCAACCGTATCTGCAATATGGTCATTAAAAAAACGAGCAGTTTCCAATCCGTCTTTTGCTTTAGACCAATAATTAAACAACACTGGAATGGTAGAAAGTACCTGAACGGTAACATCCGTTTCGTCCATATCTTTTAAACGAACGCCTGCATCAAAACAGTTATCCTCCACTTCTCTAAAAAGCTTATCCCCCTTCATCATGCAGGCTTTGCAATTGCGGTGCTCCAGATGTATAAATTCGCCATAGCCAAATTTTTGTACCCAGTTGGGCATTTTATCTGGCATAATGTGAGTGTGTATATCAATTTTCATATTGAAGAGTTGCACGCAAAGCAACAAAGTAAACGCAAAGTCGCAAAGAATCTTTGCGACTTTGCGAAAACCTTAGCGCCTTTGCGTGAAATAAATTTATCCTTTTTTAATCGGCGCATTCATTACTGTACCGCACTTGCTGCACGTCCGTTTGTGTTCATCATTGTAAAAACCTTCCATAACGGGCGGTAATTGTGCAACAATATCAGTAATCACTTTATATTCTTCATACAGTTTATTACCGCAGTTTTCGCAGTACCACAAAAATCCATCTTCCTCTTTTTCTCTCACTTTTTCAATCACCAAACCAACCGTGCCTTCTCCCCTTTGGGGTGAGTGCGGTGTTTTTGGCGGCAATAAAAATATATCGCCTTCATTAATAGCAATATCTCTTTGCTCGCCATTGTCTATAATCTTTAGCACAATATTCCCTTCCACCTGATAATACAATTCTTCACTTTCATTATAATGATAATCTTTACGGCTATTTGGTCCGCCAACGACCATCACAATAAAATTTTCGGCATCTTTATAAATACATTGATTACCAACCGGAGGCTTTAACAGGCCGCGGTTATCATCAATCCATTTCTTTAAATTAAAAGGAGCTGCTATAGGCATAATCGTAATTTTAGACTTGTAAGTTAATTATTTTTTTGTCCCCATCATGCTATCTCTTATCAACTTCATTGTCAGCCAATCCCAATCTTAATCGGGATCGCACTCTCGTACAGTAAATCTTTATTCATCCCCTCAAATTCACAACAACTTTGCGAACTTTGCCTTTCTTTGCCCCTTGGCGTGAAATTTATTTATCTTTAATTATGAACCTCACTCTTCCATATCATCTCGAAAATTTTATCGGCGGAAATTTCATTGGTCCGTTAAGCGGCAGCTTTATTGACAATGTTAATCCTGCAACTGGCGAAGTTTGCGGACAAATACCCGACAGCAATTCAAAAGATATTGATGTAGCAGTAAGTGCTGCAAAAAAAGCTTTTCCAGCATGGAGCATTCTTCCCGTTGAAAAGCGTTTTATCATACTAAATAAAATTGCAGAACTTATTGATGAAAACCTTGAAGGACTGGCACTTGCTGAAACAAACGACAACGGGAAGCCTTTGTGGTTAAGTAAGCAGGTTGATATTCCAAGAGCATCTGCCAACTTTCGGTTTTTTGCAACAGGCATTATGCATTTTGCAAACGAAAGTCATAGCATGGAAAATAAGGCTGTGAACTACACCCTGCGCCAACCCATTGGTATTGTCGGCTGCATCTCTCCTTGGAATTTACCCTTGTATTTGTTTACCTGGAAAATTGCACCAGCACTTGCCGCAGGAAACTGCGTAATAGCAAAACCTTCGGAAGTTACACCGGTCACAGCCTTCCTCTTGGGCAAAATCTGTAAAGAAGCCGGCTTGCCAGATGGTGTTTTAAATATTGTACACGGCGTTGGCCAGCATTGTGGAGAAGCCATTGTAAAACACCCGGAGATAAAAGCCATTTCGTTTACTGGCAGCACGAGAGCCGGCGAACGAATTGCTTCGATTGCTGCGCCGATGTTCAAAAAATTATCATTGGAACTGGGTGGTAAAAACCCAAACATCATTTTCAACGATTGTAACTGGGAAAAAATGATTCCCGAAACAATACGCTCATCATTTGGTAATCAAGGGCAAATATGTTTATGTGGTAGCAGATTACTGATAGAAAAATCAGCTTACGAAAATTTTAAAAAACATTTTGTTGAAGCTGTAAAAAAATTAACAGTTGGTGACCCATTGATTGAAACATCAAAACAAGGCGCTATTGTAAGTAAATTGCATTTTGATAAAATAATGAATTGCATTGCTGTTGCTAAAGCCGAAGGAGGTACAATTTTATGTGGCGGCAACGCAGTGAAACTGGAAGGCAGATGTGCTGATGGCTATTTTATTGAGCCAACAATTATTGAAGGTTTAACGCAGGATTGCAAAACCAATCAGGAAGAAATTTTTGGTCCGGTTATTACTATTCAACCGTTTGATACAATGGAAGAAGCCATACAATTAGCTAACAACAGCACTTACGGACTTGCTGCCACCGTCTGGACGCAAGACATTAGCAAAGCAAATTATGTAGCATCAAAAGTAGAAAGCGGCATTGTTTGGGTAAACTGCTGGCTGGTAAGAGATTTACGTACACCTTTCGGTGGCGTAAAAAATAGTGGTGTTGGTAGAGAAGGTGGTTGGGAAGCACTAAGATTTTTTACGGAAGCTAAAAATATTTGTATACAATATTAATTATGTCAACAACAATAAATACGGATAACGCAGCAAAGCCTTTAGGCGCCTATCCTCATGCCAGGAAAGTAGGTAATCTTTTATTTTTATCTGGCATTGGCAGCAGGAGTGCGGTAGATAATTCCATACC